>DASYRY010000386.1:0-2523 GCA_036004025.1 Candidatus Polarisedimenticolia bacterium
AAGGAGCCCTGCGCCACCAGCTTCCCTCGAGCGATGACTCCGAGAAAGGAGCAGAGCCGCTCCACAATCTCGAGGATGTGAGAGGTCAGGAAGACCGTCCCCCCGCGGCCCACGAAAGCGTGCAGAAGGTCCTTGATCTGCCGTGACGCCACGGCGTCGATCCCCTCGAACGGCTCGTCGAGAAACAGAAGGTGAGGGCCCGGCAGAAGCGCCGCCGCGAGGGCAATCTTCTTGCGCATGCCGTGGGAGTAGTCCGCCACCAGCGTATCGGCGGAAGAGCCGAGGTCCATCAGCTCGAGCAGCTCTTCCGAGCGGGACCGGATCGTTCCCTTCTCGAGCGCATGAACCTGCCCCACGAAGGCCAGCGTCTCCGCTCCGGTGAGACGATCGAAGAGCGCCAGATCCTCGGGGACGACCCCGACCCTCTTCTTGATCGCCAACGGGTCCTTCTGCGGATCGATTCCCAGGATGCGCATCGAGCCTCCGGAGGGGCGCAACAATCCGGTCAGGCACTTGATCGTGGTGGACTTCCCCGCCCCGTTGGGCCCGAGAAACCCGTACAGCGTGCCTCGGGGGACGGCGAGATCGATCCCGTCGACGGCCACGACCTGGCCAAAGGTGCGCCTCAGATCCCGCGTCTCGATGGCCCGCTCCACGACTTCCTCCCGCCGCGATGCTTCCCGTGAAAGGGTTGATATTAAACCTCAATTCCGATATCTTCGCCCGGGTCTTCGGCGTTCTTTTCCCTCGAGATCGTATGCCCGCAAGAGATCCACTCAAAGATCTCCAGCTCCTCATCAAGTCGCGCTACTCCATCATCGTCCTGGACACTCCCGAGGCGGATCGCGCACAGGTGCTGCTCCAGCGGCTGGCGCGGGAGCTGGGGCTTCCCTTCTTCGCCTGGAGCCGGACGAAGGGGCTGCGACGGGACGGTGAGGCTTCCGGAATCTACGGAACCCAGGACGCGGCCCAGGCGCTGGCCCACGTGGAGGCATCCCGCCTTCCCGCGCTCTACTACTTCGACGGGCTCGGCGAGGACCTGGGCGACAGACTTCTCGCCACGCGTTTGAAGGACGCCGCGGAGCCGCTCTCCCGATCCACGGGCGCCTTGGTGCTCTCCGGAGACGGCCTTGCGCTGCCGGAGTCGATCAAGCCCATGGCCGCGACGCTGAAGCTCCCCAGCCCGCAGCTCTCCGATTACCGCGACCTGCTCCAGCGGCTCCTCAAAGACCTCTCCGCGCGCCTCCCGGTCAAGGTCGAGATGAGCTCGGAAGACTTCGCTCGACTCTTGGGGAACCTGAAGGGTCTCACGCTGATGGAGGCGGAGCGCATCCTCACGAAAGCGGTCGTGGAAGACGGCAGGCTCGACACCGCCGACATCGCCGGCGTCGTGAGCGCCAAGAAGTCTCTCGTGGAGCAGGAGGGAATCCTGGAGTACTTCCCCACCGAGGAGGGGATGGCCGACGTCGCGGATCTGGCGGGACTCAAGAGCTGGCTCGCCGAGAGGCGCGAGATCCTGACGGACCCGTCGCGGGCGGCGCGTTTCGGCCTCGCCTTTCCCAAAGGCGTGCTTCTGCTGGGCGTGCCCGGATGCGGCAAGAGCCTGTGCGCCAAGGCGGTCGCGCGTGAATGGGGCCTTCCGCTCCTGAAGCTGGATCCGGCGAATCTCTACAACAAGTATGTGGGCGAGAGCGAAAAGAACTTCAAGAAAGCGATGGCGACCGCCGAGAGGCTCGCTCCGGTCATTCTCTGGATCGACGAGCTGGAAAAGGCCTTCCCTTCCAGCGGCGGGACGGAGGACGGCGGGCTGTCGCTGCGGATCTTCGGCACTTTCCTCTCCTGGCTTCAGGACCGGCAGGGCGACGTGTTCGTCGTCGCCACGGCCAATGACGTTTCGATCCTGCCTCCCGAGTTCCTCCGCAAGGGACGATTCGACGAGATCTTCTTCGTGGACCTTCCCGATGCTCAGGCGCGGGCCGCCCTTTTCACCATTCATCTCGGCAAGCGCGGCAAGGACCCATCACGCTTCGACGTGCCTCACCTCGTGGAGGCTACGGAGGGATTCGGCGGGTCGGAGGTCGAGCAGGCGATCGTGGCGGGGTTGTATACGGCCTTCTCCGGGCGGAAAGACCTCACGACCGCGATCCTCCTGGACGAGATCTCCCGGACGAGACCGCTCGCCGTCACGATGGAGGAGAAGATCCAGAGCCTTCGGAAATGGGCCAGGGAGCGGACTCGCAGCGCTCATTGATGGGGAGGGAATGCGACACATGACTCGTTGCCCTGCGTGCTTCCGCGAGATTCCGGAGGGACAGTTCTGCGGCGCGTGCGGCGCGCGGCTGCCCGGCTCTTCGGAAATCCCGACGCGCCTGGAGTCCCCGGCCTCCACGCCCTCCTCCGGCCCGGACCATGGCCAGTTCCTCCCCGGCATGATCCTCGGGAGCCGCTACCGCGTCGTGGCGCTGCTCGGCCGCGGCGGCATGGGGGAAGTCTACCGCGCCGACGATCTCAAGCTCGGGCAGG
>DASYRY010000387.1:0-5708 GCA_036004025.1 Candidatus Polarisedimenticolia bacterium
CAGCCCGCTCGCCTCCCAGAGCTTCGGATACATGCTGATCGGAGTGAATCCGGGAAGCGTGTTGACCTCGTTGAGATAGACGCTCCCTCCGTCCCGCGTCACGAAGAAATCGACCCGCCCCATGCCCGTCACGTCCAATGCCTTGAAGGCGGCGACCGCCAGCCGGCGCACTTCATCGGTCGTCGTGGAGGGGAGGGGCGCGGGAATCAAGAGCTTGCTCCCCTCCGCAAGATACTTGGCTTCATAGTCGTAGAACTCGTTGCAGGGCACGATCTCGCCGACGACGGAAGCTTCGGGCTCGTCGTTCCCGAGCACGCTGCACTCGATCTCCCGGGCATCGACGGCCTTCTCGATCACCGCCTTCCGATCGAAGAGGAAGGCGCGATCGAGCGCTTCCTCCAGGTCCCGCGGCGATTTCGCCTTGGTGATGCCCACGCTCGAGCCCGTATTGGCGGGCTTCACGAATATGGGGAACCCGAGGTCCCCCGGAAGCTCCGCAAGGACCGCCTCCCGCCGCGCCTCCCAGCCAGGTCTAAGGAGCGTGCGACTGGGGACGACGGGCAAGCCCGCCTCCCGGAAGATGCGCTTCATCACGTCCTTGTCCATACCCATGGAGGAGGCAAGGACACCGGCTCCGACGTAAGGGAGGTCGGCCAGGTCGAGAAGTCCCTGAAGCGTGCCGTCTTCTCCCTGCCCTCCATGGACGATCGGAAACACCACGTCGAGGGGCGTCCGCCCGCTCGCCTCGGACGGCGCGGAGGTCACGATGCCGCCAATCTCGGGATCCGCGGGCAGGAAGCACCCTCGCGCGACGGAAGATTCCAAGCCTGTCTCGAGCAGAGCCGCACCGTCGGAAGCCGTGACCCATCTCCCCTTGCGCGTGATTCCGATCGGGACGACGAGGTAGCGCTTCGCGTCCAGGTTCGAGATGATCGATCGGGCGGAGACGAGCGACACCTCGTGCTCCACCGACCGGCCGCCGAAAATCACTCCCACTCGAATGCGCTCTTCCATCACGAGCCTCCTGCGTCCCGGACCAGACGATGCAGGGCCGCCGCGTCTTTTCGCCGCGCCCGGTAGCGGATGACCAGCCTGCCGTCCATAATCCGGGTGCCGATCACCTCCGCCAAGGCGTGGATCCGGGCGATGACCTGTCCCGCTTCCTGCGGGACCGCCGCCCGGACGAGCACCGATTCGTCTTCGACCAGCGCGCTCAGGCTGCGGCGGAGATCCTCCAGACCCTCGGTGCGGAGTGCCGAGATGAAGATGGCGTCCTCCGCGGCGTGCGCGGCGCGCTCCCGATCCTTCGCCGAAGTGATCCTGTCCGCTTTGTTGAAGACGGTGACGATGGGTGTCTTGTCCAGCTCCAGCTCCTGGAGAACCGCGCGGGTGGTCTTCATCTGGTCCTCGAATCCCGGGTGGCTCACGTCGACGACGTGCAGGAGGAAGTCCGCCTCGCGAGCCTCTTCCAAAGTGCTGCGGAAGGACGCCACCAGCTGGGGCGGAAGCTTGCGGATGAAGCCGACCGTATCGATGAACAGAAATCTTTCCCAACCCTTCCCTCCCTGCCGCACCAGCGGGTCGAGCGTCGCGAAGAGGCGATCCTCGACTCGCGCTCCCGCTCCCGTCAGGGCGTTGAGAAGCGTGGATTTCCCTGCGTTGGTATAACCTACGAGAGCCACCTGGAACGTCTCCCCTCGCCGCTTCCTCCGCAGAGAGCGCTCCCGCTCGATCCTCTCCAGCTGGGATTCGAGATGGCCGATCCGCTTCTGGATGAGTCGCCGATCCGTTTCGAGCTGCGTTTCGCCCACGCCGCGAACGCCGATTCCGCCGGCCTGCCGCTCCAGGTGAGTCCAGCGTCCGGTCAGCCGTGGCAGCAGGTACTTCATCTGCGCCAGATCCACCTGGACCTTCGCTTCGCGGCTTCGGGCGCGGACCGCGAAGATGTCGAGGATGAGACCCGCCCGGTCCAGGACCGGCGATTCCAGCATCCGTTCCAGATTCCGAGTCTGTACGGGGGAAAGGTCTTCGTCGAAAATCACCAGCCCCGCCCTCAGCGGGACCAGGGCGCGCGCGATCTCCTCGACTTTCCCCTTCCCGAGAAACGTTGCGGGGTCCCGCCGGGATCTCTCCTGGACGAAGGTGCCCACCACCGTCCCTCCCGCCGTCTCCGTGAGACGCGAGAGCTCGTCGAGGTGCTCCTCCACTTCCGAGACGGGCTGTTTGGGAGCGCGGATTCCCGCGAGAACGACGCGCTGGCGGGAGGCGGCGGGTCTTGAATCGCCGTGGCGCGAGGAGGAGTTCATTCGATTCCGGGCCGGCCTTCCTGAAGCGACGAGCGCCGAATCTCAGGCGCCGGGATCCCGTCGCAGGAGTTTTTCGATTCGCTTCTCATAGTCGTTGGGGAGATGACTTCCCTCGTAAACCACCTTTCCGTCCCGATCCAGCAGGCAGGTGTAGGGAACGAAAAAAACCTGATATTGCTCCAGCACCTTCTGCCCCTCATCGTAGAGCACGGGATAAGGTAAGGCCATGCGGCGGGCGAAGGTCTTGACGTCATTCAGCCCCTGGCCGATCGGTCCCGTCAGGGCCAGGATCTCGAAACCTTCGGAATGGTATTTTTCGTAGGCGTCCTTCAGGCGCGGGATCTCCTGGCGACATCCGTGGCACCAGCTCGCCCACCCGACAATCTGGACGACCTGCTTTCCCCGGAACGACTCGAGGGAGACGCTCCTGCCGGAGAGATCCGGCAGGGTGAACGAGGGAGCCATCCTGCCCACGAGCGAGGGTCCGCCCGGACGCTGATCGGCGGCCACGGGGGCGGCGGCGAAGGCGGCCGCAAGGAGCAGGATGCGCGCACGCGGCATCACGGCATCAACCTTCCCATCTGGAACAAGAAGTACTCGCCGGCCAGGATCATTCCCAACCCGAACGCCTTCTTCACTCCCACCATCCAGACTCCCGCCTTGGGCAGGGAGGCGAGCGCTCCCGCGAACGTCCCCAGCAACAGGAGCAGGAATCCCAGACCGAGCGCGAAGGTGAACAGCAGGGAGGCACCGTACACCACCTTGCCGCTGGATCCCACGTAGAGGAGAAGGGTCCCGAGGACCGGCGCCGTGCACGGAGCGGCGACGAGACCCGAGGCCATGCCCATGACGAGGGCACCGAAGTAACTGTCGGAGCCCTTCGCGCCGCGCGTGAGGATGCCGGGAATCGGGATGACGATGGCGTCGAGCATGGAGAGGCCGAACAGAATGATGACGTTCCCCACCACGAAATAGATCCAGGGATTCGTGGAAATCTGTCCGAAGAAACGCTTCGTCATGGCGGCGAAGGCCCCCAGGGACGAGTAGACGACCGCGATCCCCAGCACGTAGACGAGCGATCGCAGCGCCGCCCGTTTCTTCGAACCCGCCTGGGAGCCTCCGATGTAGGTCACCGTGACGGGGATCATCGGATAGACGCAGGGGGTGAAAGAGGTGAGCACTCCCGCGGCGAAGACGATGAGGTAGGCCAGGGGGGAGAACGAGTGGAGGCGCGGCTCCAGCAGGACCCGCAGCTCGCTGCTCCAGTGGTTGAGGAAATCCTGCATCGAGACCCGAGGATGGAGTCCTAAAGGAGTCGCTGAAGGCGCGAAGTAAGGGCGCTCTTCTGCGTTGGTCCCACGAGCTTCTCCTGGACCTTGCCATCCTTGAAAAAGATGACCGTGGGCACCGAGAGGACTCCGAGGCGAAGCGCCGTCTCGAGGGACATCCCTACGTCCACCGTTCCCACCTTGGCCCGGCCATCGAATTCGGTCGCGATCTCCTCGATGATGGGGACCATCTTCTTGCAGGGTCCGCACCATTCCGCGGAGAAGTCCAGGAGGACCGGCACGCTCGATTGGAGGACCTCGGCATCAAAATTACCGTCCTTGACGTCCAGGATCTTGCTCCCCATGTCCACCCCCGTTGCGCGGACGGCTCGAGCCAGAACAGACCAGCGAGGAACAGCCGCGCAGGTTTTTCGAGTCTTGCCTGCCCCCCATCGCATGATGCGCCGCTATTATAGCACCGACTCCAAGCCTCCCCTTCCGCGCGGACCATGCCGCCCGCTACGGCCTTCTTCGCAAGTCGAAGACACCGTGGAGTTTCGTCGTTTCCTCAAGTCACCTGAAACAGCGGCGCGACGCGGCCGACGGTCTTGCCCCGCACGTTCCTGACGCCGGGAAGGCCTTGCGCCCGGAGGATTCGATGGGCCTTGTCGGTGCCGAGCAGGCCGAGCTGGATCAGAAGCTCCACGGCGGCCGTCGTGCGGGCCCTTTCTCCATTGCCGTCCGCAATCTTGAGCGCGATTCCAACTCCACGAGAATCGTCGCGGTACGCCATCCCGTAAAAGCCTTCGGCCCCGATCTTGGCGATGAAAGAGTGCCCGATCGCCCGCATCAGGGCGTTGTCCAGGCGGCCAGTTCCCGCCACCATCTCCGGGAAGCTGCGCATGGCGGCGACGGCGCGGCCCGCAGCCTCCCGATCCTCGGGCTTGCCGAAGCGTCGATCCACCAGGCGTGCGTATCCCAACGCCACCTGCCGCAACGACAGCGCGAACGTGGGAGCCGAGCACCCGTCGATTCCCCTGAGCACGGCCGCCTCCGGCACTCCGGTATAGGTGGAGAGAGTCTTCATGATCGCCTCCTGCACCGGATGCGAGGGCGACAGGTAGCTTCGCAGCGGGAGCTCCCAGAACTTCGCGAGCGCCAGCATCCCCGCATGCTTGCCGGAGCAGTTGTTGTGGAGCACCGTGGGGTTCCGTGCCGCGCGCGCCAGGGCCGTTTCCGCCGGACGATAGAAAGGGGCATGGGCCCCGCACTGGAGATCGGATTCCTTGCATCCGATCTTCCGCAGCACGGAACGCACCGCATCGAGGTGCATGCGCTCGCCGTTGTGAGAGGCGATGACGACGGCGAGCTCTTTCTTTTTGATCCCGAAGTGGTCCGCGGCTCCGGAGAGAAGCAGCGGCAGGACCTGGAAGGGCTTGGCCGCGGAGCGCAGGAACGTGGTGGCCTCCAGGCTTCCCACCCGCGCGAGGATCTCGCCACGGGAGTCCACGACCGCGACCGCGCCGTAATGAACCGACTCCACGGCGTCACCCCGGGTCACCTTAACCAGCGGCACGTGGCCGAAGTCGATTTGGGACATGGTTCCTCCCCTCCTGGCCGGCGGGGATTCTAACCGTCCCCCTGCCGGCGCACAAGCCGCCTTGGGACGCGACGCGCGAATATAATGTGACCCCCTTCGGACCTCTTCTCAGAGAGGAAACATGTGAGCCAGCCCAACGCCCTCTCTCGCGCCGCCTCGCGTCCGCACGAGACCTGGAGGCGGAACCAGCTCGCGGTGAACATCGCGGCCGGGCTGGTCTTCTTCGGCTTCACCCTCGTCATGCCTTTCCTTCCGCTCTACGTGGCCGAGCTGGGAGTGAAGGGCATGGGGAGAATCGCGTTGTGGTCGGGTCTGCTCCTGAGCGCTCCCCCTCTGCTCGCGGCGCTTTTGGGTCCCTTCTGGGGAAGGGTCGCCGATCGCACCGGAATGAAGCTCATGGTGGGGCGAGTGCTGGTCACCATGACGGTCATCTGGGGCCTCATGTTCTTTGTCCAGAACGTCTATCAGGCGCTCGCTCTGCGCATCATCCTGGGGATTTTTTCGGGGTTCTCGGCCATGTCGGCAGCCCTGGTC
>DASYRY010000388.1:0-8557 GCA_036004025.1 Candidatus Polarisedimenticolia bacterium
CTCGCGCTGCTCGCCGAAGCCGGATATGCGAGCGCGTGCGCCGACATCCGTGGCGGCAATCCTGCGGGGATCGATCCCTACCAGCTCCGCCGCAGCATGGTGACCTGCCACGAGACGCCATGGTCCTTCGCCTTCAAGGTCAGGACGGGCTTCGGGATGAGGGAGTGGATGGCCGCGGAAGTGGCGTCCCGGATTCGGCGGAGCGCTCCGGCGACGGTCAGGAGCGTCTCATGAAGCCGCTCATCTCCGTCGTTGTTCCCACCTACAACCGGCGAGCGCTTCTGGGACGGACGCTTCCCGAGGTGATCCGCCAGGCCCGCCGCGCCTCGGACGTCGAAGTCGTGGTGGTGGTGGACGGCTCCCGGGACGGCACGGCGGAGATGCTGCACGCATTGGGCGAGGCGCGACTGCTTCGCATTGTCGCGCAGGAGAATCGAGGCCTCGCCGCCGCGAGGAACAAGGGGGCGGAAGTCGCTTCGGCCCCGACGATTCTGTTCCTGGACGACGACATGATTCCCGCAAGCGGTCTGCTCGAGGCCCACCGGGTCGCCCACGCCGACGGCGCCGAGCGCGTGGCGTATGGCGCGCTCGCCCTGGCGGCAGGCGTGAGGCGCTCTTTTCTCAAGGTCGGTGTGGAGCTCTGGGGCGAGCGGATGCAGCGCCGCCTCTCGGAGCCGGGACATCGTTTCCGGTACGACGATTGCCATTTTGGTCACGCATCGATCTCCCGGGACTTGCTGCTCCGAGCGGGGGGATTCGATGAATCCTTCGTCCGCTTCGGCAACGAAGACTACGACCTGGGATCGAGGCTGATCGAAATGGGTGCGGAGATGAGCTTTCTCCCGCAGGCCGTCGCCTCTCAAATCTACGACAAGAGCCTCCGACGCTGGTTGCGGGACTGCTGCTGCGTGGGGATGGCGGATCTGGCGCTGGCCAGGAAGCACCCGCTCCTGGCAGAAAACCTCCGCTTCGCCACCTCGCCGGGGCATCCGCTCAGGCGCCTGGCTCGGCTCAGCGGACTGGCGCCTCTCGATCCCCTGGCACCCGCATGGAGCTTGGCGGAGGCCGGCCTTTCCGCTCTCGAGCGCGTGGGGGCCCGGGGAACCTTTCTGGGAAAGGCTCAGTCGCTTCTCGGCGAGCGGCGCTACTGGCAAGGATTCCGTCTCGCGGGCGGGCGGCCGCCGGGAAGCCTGGCGCGAGAGACCAAACGGCAGGGAAGGCTCGCATGAACATGAAGAAGCCCCGAGTCTCCGTTCTCCTCGCCACCGCCGATCGAAGCGAGCTGCTCGCGGACTGTCTTGCCCACCTGGCTCGATCGCGATGCGACGGAGTGGAGATCCTGGTTCTGGACCAGAGCCGGGGACCGGTCTCCCTGCAGGCACCCCCGGAAGGTTTCGCTCAGGCGGAGCTCAGACACATCCGATGCCCTCGCAGGGGAAAGAGCGCGGCGCTGAACGTCGGCATCGCCGAGGCGAGAGGGGAGCTGCTGGCCTTCACCGATGACGACTGTCGAGTGGCTCCCGATTGGCTGGAGGTGCTGGAGCGCGCCTTCGACGCGACGCCCTCCGGGGCGGCTTTCACCGGGCGGGTGCTCGCGGGGGAGCGGGAAGGTCTATCCGCGATTGCTCCTTCCTTGCGCGACGAGACCCATCGAAGGATTTACGAGCGCCCCGCGTTCCGGGACGTGCTCTTCGGCAACAACATGGCGATTCCGGCGCGCGTCCTCCGGCGCGTGGGTCCCTTCGACGAGAGACTGGGTCCTGGATCGCCCGCCCCGGCGGCGGAAGACAACGATCTCGGGTACCGGCTCCTGCGAGCCGGAGTTCCGATCCACTACCTTCCGGAGCTGGTCGTGGTGCATCGCTCATGGCGGGAAGCATCCGATCAGGTGAACCTTTTCTACGACTACGGCATCGGTCAGGGATCGTTCTACGGCAAGCACGCCCGTCGCGCCGATTTCCACATGGTGGCTCGGATGGCGAAGAGTCTGTGGGATTCGTGGAGGGACGCGGGGGGAGCGGCGGTGCTGGGACGCGGATACGACTTGCGCACCTCGCTCTCCTTCGGCCGCGGACTGCTCCAGGGCTTCGTGCGCTCCGCCCTGGCTCCGGACGCCCGCTCGGCGGGGTCGTCGCTTCAAGGAGGTCCTTCGTGAACGGGGCTGCCACGGCGACGACGATTCGGCGCGAGGCGCTGCGCGTCATCCGGCGGATCTCGCGTCCGCGACTCTGGCAGTACGACTATCTGATGCTTCGGGAGATTGCGGCAGGGCTCAAGAGGCAGGCCGCCTCCCTCAACGGTGGGAGGAATCTGGCGGTGCTGGACGTGGGGTGCAAGTACATGCCCTATCGGGAGCTGTTCTCGGGCCGGACCTCACGCTACGTGGGTATGGACCTGAATCCCTACCATGGAGTCGAGGTGCGCGGCGACGCCGTGGCGCTTCCCTTCGCGTCCGCATCGTTCGATCTGGTGCTCTGCACCCAGACTTTCTACCTCGTGGAGGATTTCAGGAAGGCGCTCTCCGAGTTCACCCGGGTGACGCGCCAGGGCGGGAAGATCATCCTGACCACCATCGGAATCTGGCCATATCCCCCCGCGGTAAGGCTGCACCGCTGGAGCCGGCGTGAGCTGGAAGAGGTCCTTTCTGAATTCGGTGAGGCAAGGGTGGAGGAGAGCGGCGGCTACCTTCAGCTGGTCCCCCAGCTCACCAACGCGGTCCTGGCGCTGGGCGTGGAGGGGCACTTGGTGAAGCGCCATCCGAAAGTGGGAGGCTGGCTGGCCCTGCCTCTCAAGGGAGTTTATCTCGGGGTCAACCTCATGGGACTCGTGTCGGAATCGATCGTCCGCTCGGCATCGAACGCGGGATGGGGCGTGGCAAAGACCTTGAGAGAGGTGGATTCTCATCTGGCCATCAATTACCTGGCGGTCGTCACGCCGAGGAAGTGAGGCAACGGGTTGTCGTACGACTTGGGAACGAGACTTAAGGACATTCTGCTGAGGGCGGCCCCGGCGCTCATGGCGGACCGGTGGCAGGCCCCGCGCGTCGTGACCTTCATGATGACCTACCGCTGCAATCTCCGGTGCACCATGTGCTGGCAGTGGGGAGAGCAGGGTCTGTTCCACGACTATTCGCGCGAGCACGAGGTCCAGCAGCTCGATCTCTCGACGCTGCGCGGAATCATCGACGATCTGGCGGGCAACGGGACAGGCGTCTTCCTCTGGGGGGGCGAGCCGTTCCTGCATCGCGACATCCTGCCGTTCGTGGAGTACGTGAAGTCCAAGGGGATGTACTGCAGCATCAACACCAACGGGACCTACCTCCCTCGGGACTCACGACGGCTGGTGGAGATGGGCGTGGACGCGATCATGGTCTCCGTCGACGGGCCGAGGGAGATCCACGACAAGATCCGCGGGATGAGCGGCTCGTTCCAGAAGATCGCGGACGGGATCCGCGCCGTCCGGGAGGCGAGGAACGGAAACGGACGGAAGCCGGAAATCATCGTGAACACCACCATCTCGCCCGGGAACCAGGACGCGCTCCTGGAGACCCATCGAGTCGTCGAGGGGATGGGGGCCGATCAAATGATTCTCTCCCAGCTCTGGTTCACTACCGAGCAGATCGGGCGGGCGAACGAGGCCTACTTCCGCGAGAAATTCAGCGCGCATGCTCCATCATGGCGCGGGTTCGTCATGGACGTCTCGGTGCTGGACACCCGTCGCATCGCAGAGCAGATGCAGGAAATGTCCCTGCTCAAGAGTCCCATGACGCTGAGATTCCTTCCGGATCTGGCGCCGGAGCAGGTTCGCGAGTACTACCGGAGCCCGTCGGAATCGTTCGGGAAGACTCGGTGTCTGGTCCCATGGCTGGAGGCGGAAATCCTGCCCAGCGGCGACGTGACCCCCTGCTCGGACCGGCCCGATCTGGTGATGGGGAACGTGAAGCGGGAGAGCTTCAGCCAGATCTGGAACAACGGGAAGTATCAAGCTTTTCGCCGGGCCATGCGCGAGGATGGGCTTTTCCCCTATTGCTCGCGCTGCTGCGGGCTCTGGTCCCATTGAGGAAGATGACCATGCCGTCCACCGTATCGGTCCTCATTTGCACGCGCGATCGCAGCGCCATGCTTGAAGGCTGTCTGCTGTCCGTGCTGGCCTGCTCGCCCCCGCCGGACGAGGTGGTCGTCGTGGACCAGAGTCGCGACGAGGCCACCCGCATGGTGGTTTGCAGGCATCAGGGTGGAAAGGTTCCGGTTCGCTATCTTCGCGGCAAGGGTGTGGGCCTGTCACGCGCCAAGAACCAGGGAATCGCCGATTGCACAGGGGACCTCATCGCGTTCACCGACGACGACTGTCGCGTGGATCCGGGATGGGTCCAGGCCCTCATGGAGACTCTCCGGGCCGGGGGGGCCGCGGCCGCCGTGGGAAGGACCCTGCCCGGGACGCCGGGAGAAGAGGGAGAGGAGACATTCTCCGTTTATGCCCCGCGCAACGGTCAGAAGTTCCATGGGCACAGCCACCCCTGGAGGGTGGGAGGCGGAGGCAACTTCGCCGTGGTGCGCGACGTGATCCGTGCCGCTGGACCCTTCGATGAGAGATTCGGTCCCGGAGCGATGCTGCGCAGCGCCGAGGACATGGACATGGTGCATCGATTGCTGCGCTCCGGCCAGCGCATCGTCCACGTTCCCGCGGCGCTGGTCTGGCACCGCTCGTGGCGCGGACCAGGAGAGAACCGGCGCCTCTCGAGGGCCTACGGCGTCGGCGCGGGAGGGTATTTCACCAAGTACTTCCTGAAGGGAGACCTCCTCAGCGGATGGCGTTTCTTCCAGCGCTTCGGCGTGCGCAGCCTCCACCTCGTCACGGGCATGGCCCGCGGGGATCGCCGCCGGGTGGAAGAGCAATCGGAGTACCTCAAGGGTCTCGTCGAAGGGGCCATGCGCTTCGCTCTGGGCGGTCGGATGGCTGCGGCGCACAACGTCGCGCTCGAGGAGGAGCGGGCATGAACCTTCGCGCGGCAAGGGGACCCATCGCGGTAGGAAGACTCTCTGCCACGGCCCCGACTCTCCGCTCGATGCCTATCACCCGTGCGTGGGAGGCGATGATCCTCCTCGCCGCCCTCACCGCCTTCAGCATCGCCCTGGCGCCCGCGCTCAGGGAGACCGGGACGCCCCCGGGATGGGATCAGGCAGTCCACCTGCGCGACAGCCTCGTCTACGAGCGGATTCTCGTTGCACCCGAAGCGCTGAGCGCCGATGTATTCCGTGAGATCCTGCACGGCTCCGAGGAGCATCCGCTCCTTACCCCTTCGGGATACTATCCACCCTTTCTGCCGGGAGTGACCGCGCTGCTGTATCTCGTGGCCGGGCCGACCTATGAGGCAGCGATGGTGACGAACCTCGTCTTCCTCGCCCTGCTGGTGTGGGGCGTCTGGGGGCTGGGAAACGAGCTCGCCGGCCGCCCCGCGGGAGTGGTCGCCGCGCTGCTGGTGCTCGCTGCGCCGGGGATTCGAGTCAACGCCTGGGAATACATGCTGGATCTTCCGCTCAGCGCCATGGTGGTCGTGGCGGTCTGGTCGCTCCTGCTCACTCGGGGCTTCTCGGTGCGTAGCCGGAGCCTCCACTTCGGAGCGATATGCGGTCTTGGCATGCTTACGAAGTGGAGTTTCTTCCTTTTCCTGGCCGCGCCCGTGCTCATGGTCCTGATACCAGGGCTCAGGGACGACCCGAAAGAGGGAGTGACGAGATCCCGGCGCCTCGCCAACCTGGGATGGGCCCTGCTGCTGGCCGGGCTCTTGATGGCGCCTTATTACGCGCCCATCTTCCCCATCCTCCTCAAGAAGACATGGGTCCACGCGGCAGGAGCGGCGGACGGATTCGACAGCCCGTTCGGGATCGATTCGGCGCTATTCCACCTCCAAGCGATACCGCGAAAGCTTCTGGGCTGGCCGCTCACGGTAGCGATGGTGGGGGGAATTCTCGCGGCGGAGCGCAAGCGAAGCGCGACGCGACGAGCGGGCCTCTTCCTGCTGATCTGGGCTCTTTCCCTCTATGGTGTGTTCACCTTCGCCGTGGCAAACAAGCAGTCGCGCTATCTGCTTCCCTGGATCCCCGTCCTGCTCCTCGGGGCCACGCTGGGAATTCTCGACCTCTGGCGCCGGCGCCGTGACGGAAAGCTGGGGGTCGTCCGAGCCCTCGCGGCGATCGCGCTGCTCTCCCTGGCCGTCTGCGGGCTTCGCGGGCGCTGGGGCGCGCCTCAGACGGGCAACTGGAAGCTCGCCGAGCTGGTCGGGGTGCTTCAAGACGACCTCGACCGCCGCGCGCCCGCAGGAAGAGCCTGGAGACTTGGCGTGATTCCTGACATGAGGGAAATCAATGGGCCCACGGTGTCCTATTACGTCGCCCGGAGAGACCTGCCGGTCACGGTGGTGCAGCTGGTGAATCGAATGAAGCGACATGTGTCGGTCGAGGTAGGACTGGACCCCTTCGGTCGGGGTGACTTCTACCAAACCTTCGACTCGTACGACTACCTCCTCACGAAGACGGGATACAACGCGGTCCCTCCCTGGGAGAAGGTCGTGCCCCGGATGATGCAGTTCTTCGAGGAGCGAAGGGATCGATTCGATACGATCGCCTCCTTCGAAATGCCCGACGGCTCGGAGATGGCGCTGCACAGGAGGCGGGAACGATGAGTGGCCTGTCGACGGCGCTGCCGCGTAACCACGGCGGCCCCACGGTACCGCGTGGCCGGGTGGGGGCGGGCCATCTCCTGGCCTTCGTCCTTGCGGCGAGCGGGCTGGCGGCCGGGTACCTTTCATGGAAGCTCGAAAGCGTTCTCCAGCGATTCGACACGCTGGAATACTTTCTCGACGATCCCTCGGGCAAGATGATGCTTCTCAAGGAAAGCCTTCTCCTTTGCGGCGGACTCCTCGCGCTGCTCGCGCTCATGTCCCTGGGATCGTGGCGACTCGCGACCGGGGGAATGGGAGCGGCGATGATCGTCATGGCCGTACTGGCGGGACCGGTATCGAAGGACTACTTCGCTCCCATCAGCGGACTCCAGGAGAGTCTCGTCTATCGCGTGCGTGGGTTGGCGGACGTGGGACTGGTCGGCGGCCTGTTCCTGCTGGTTCTCGCCGTTCTGCCCGGAATCCTCGCCTCCCCCCCGGGAGCGGCCGAGCGAGCTCTAAGGAAATGCATCTCTCTTGCCCGCTCGCGGTGGGAGGGAATGAGCCCCTGGACCAGAAGGATCTCTTATGGAGCGGTGGCACTGGTGGCGACGCTGCTGGTCGGACGTGTGGTTCTAAAGAACTTCCCCAATTCCTCCGATGAAAACTCCTATGTGACGCAGGCGCGGATCTTCGCCTCCGGAAGGCTCTGGATCCCTTCTCCGGCTCATCCCGAGTTCTTCCGATCGAGAAGCTTCGTGCTGGATCCCGAGAAGGGACGGTTCTTCGCGAAGGCGTTTCCGGGTTGGTCCGCGTTTCTCACCCTTGGCGTCGCGACCGGAATGCCCTCGCTGGTGAATCCTTTGCTCTCCGCGTTATCGCTGGTCCTCGTGGGATGGGTGGCCGCGAATCTGCTGGGGAAGGAAGCGGAGATGCTGGTCATCGTCTTGCTTGCGGCCAGCCCTTTCTTCGTGTTCAACGCCGCGTCGTACTTCAATCATCCTCTGACGCTGCTGCTCTTGACCCTCTTTCTCGCCTGCGTGGTCCAGCTCGAGAAGGGAGGCGGCAGCGTCTGGGCCCTTCTGGCCGGCGCCTCCGTCGGCGCGGCGCTGACGGTCCGCCCCGCGTCGGCGCTGCTCCTGAGCGCCCCGCTCGTGGCTTGGTTGGGATGGCGGTGGGCGAAGTCGCGAAACTGGCGGAGTCTGCTCGCCATGACGCTGCCGCTGGTGGCATCGGTGGGACTTCTCGCGCTCTACAACCAGGCTCTCTTCGGCACGCCCTGGAGGACGGGATACCAAGCCTACGATCCGGCGGATATCCGTCCCGGCCTGAGCATCGACAATTTCCTCGTGACGGGATGGTGGCTCGTCAAATTGCTCCTATGGACGCTTCCGGGAAGCTTGGCGGGGATCTTCTTCCTCCTACGCGGCCGCTCCCTCAGGAGCTGGATGCGGGAAGAACCGCTGCAGGCCCTCATGGCGGCGGGGTTGGTCCTGCATGTCGCCGGTCACCTCGTTTTCCAGAACAAGGGGAGCAACGAGTATGGACCGCGCTATTACTACGATGGCTTCGCCTACTTGGCGCTGCTGACCGCGGCCGGATGGAAGAGACTGGGCCAGCCGATCGGCAAGGGAGGCCAAGGGGAGGTCGGACGCAGGGCGCGGGCCTTCATCCTGGCGACGGCGGGCGCTCTGACGATTGTCCTGACCTTGCCGCTGCTGTTCTACCATTATTCGGACAAGGTGACGCACAACCGGGACCTCTACACTCGAATGGAGGAGAGCGGCCTGACTTCCGCGGTGGTTTTTCTTCGCACCGGGAGCGGGAGAATGCCGCCGGGTGATCTGCTTCGAAATCCGCTCGATTTTCGATCGGGGATCGTCTACGTCCGCGACCTGG
>DASYRY010000389.1:0-5578 GCA_036004025.1 Candidatus Polarisedimenticolia bacterium
CATCCTGGCCATCACGCAGGCCCTGTGCGATCAGCGGCGCTCCCGTGGCATCAGCGGCCCGCTCTACCTCGCCCGGGATACCCACGCCATCTCCCCCGCCGCGCAGCGCACGGCGCTCGAGGTCCTCGCGGCGAACGAGGTGGAGACCATCATCGCCCAAGGCGATGCGGCGACGCCCACGCCGGTGCTGTCCCGGGCCATCCTGGTGTGGAACCGGACGCATTCGCAGGCGCTCGCTGACGGCGTGGCGATCACGCCGTCGCACAATCCCCCGGGCGACGGAGGGTTCAAGTACAACCCACCCGAAGGGGGCCCGGCGGGATCCGACGTGACCTCCTGGATCCAGGACCGCGCCAACGAGCTGCTTCGTGGCGCGAACCGCGGCGTGAAGCGGATCCTCTACCAGAAGGCGCTGGTCAGTGCCGGGGTGCGCCGCGAGAACTTCATCACCCCCTACGTCCAGGAGCTTAGCCAGGTCCTGGACATCGAGATGATTCGCTCCGCCCGGCCCCATCTCGGTGTGGATCCGATGGGAGGCTCATCGCTGGAGTACTGGGGGGCGATTGCCGAGCGCTTCAGGCTCGACATCACGATCGTGAACCCCACAATCGATCCCACCTTCCGCTTCATGCGGGTCGACCACGACGGGAAGATCCGGATGGACTGCTCCAGCCCGTTCGCCATGGCGTCTCTCGTGGCGCTCAAGGACAACTACGACCTGGCCTTCGGCAACGATCCCGACGCCGACCGCCACGGCATCGTCACGCGCTCTGCGGGGCTGATGAATCCCAACCACTACCTCGCGGCCGCGATCGCTTTTCTGACTGCCCGACGGCCCGGCTGGCCCCACGACGCGAGAGTGGGCAAGACTCTCGTCAGCAGCTCCCTGATCGATCGGGTGGTGGCGGCTTCAGGCAGGATGCTTTACGAGGTGCCTGTCGGCTTCAAGTGGTTCGTGGCGGGACTGTTCGAAGGCGCCTGCTGCTTCGCGGGAGAGGAGAGCGCCGGCGCCAGCTTCCTGCGCATGAACGGGAGGACCTGGACCACAGACAAGGACGGGATCCTTCTGGCCCTCCTGGCGGCGGAAATGCTTTCCCGAACCGAGAGGGATCCCAGTGAGCAGTTCGTCGCGCTGGCCGGGAGGCTCGGCATGCCCCACTACACCCGCATCGACACTCCGGCGACCCCCGCGCAGAAAAACGCGCTCAAGGATTTGTCCGAGGACTCGGTGAAGGCAACGCATCTGGCGGGAGAGCCGATTCTCCAGAAGCTGACCTCGGCCCCCGGCAATGGCCAGCCGATCGGCGGGCTCAAGGTGGTGACGGCCAACGGCTGGTTCGCGGCGCGGCCTTCCGGGACCGAGGACGTAGTGAAGCTCTACGCCGAGAGCTTCAAGGACCCGGAACACTTGCAGTCGATCGTGGATCAGGCGCGCGATCTTCTTGCCGCCGCCGCATCCTAAAAGGCTCACGCCATCTTGATGACCACTTTTCCCGTCGCCCGTCCGGCCTCGGAATACGCAAGTGCGTCACGCACCTGCTCGAGCGGAAATACCTTGTCCACCAGCGGTTTGATGACGCCGCTTTGCACCAGCCGCCTGATTTCTCTCAGCTGTTCTCCGTCGGCACGCACGAAAAAGTACTCGTAGCGGGCGTTGTGCCCGCGCGCTGCGCTCGTCACCTTTCGCGACATCACGCGGATCGCCAGGACGATGATCGGGTTGAGTCCCCAGCTCCGCGCAAACGCCGCCGACGGGGTGCTGCCAATGCTCACCACCACGCCGCCAGGTTTGACACACTCAAAACACCTCACCAGCGTGTCACCGCCCGCGCTGTCCAGCACCACGTCACAATCTTTGGCCACGTCTTCAAAACGCGTGCTGCGGTAATCAATGGGGACGTCCGCGCCCAGACGCTTCACGAGCTCAACATTGCGTTGCCCCACCGTGGTGAAAACCGTTGCGCCAAGGTGACGGGCTAACTGGATGGCCACGCTTCCGACGCCGCCGCTGCCCGCGTGAATCAACACCCGCTGGTTGGCGCCCAGCTTGCCAATCTCCACCAAGGCCTGCCATGCCGTCAGCGCTACCAACGGAAGTGAGGCGGCTTCTTCAAACGTCACGTGGGTGGGTTTGAGGGCGGCGGCGCCTTCGCGGACCACGGCAAATTCCGCAAACGCTCCAATGCGATCCTTGTCCAGGCGCGCGTAGACCGCATCGCCTTTCTTGAAGCGCGTCACCTGTGTGCCCACGTCGGAAACCACGCCTGAGAGGTCGTTGCCCAGCACCAGCGGGAACCTGTATTTCAACAGCGTCTTCAACTTGCCATCGCGCGTCTTGACATCCACCGGATTCACGCTGGCGGCGTATACTTGAACCAACAAATCCATGGGGCCCATCATGGGGACGGCAATGTCCGCCACCTTCACGAGGTCATTGCTCCCGTAATGGTCGATGAGTGCGGCCTTCATTCAGGAAGTGCCTGGGCCGGTGCGCTGGTAGAGGAAGTTGAGCTCGCGAAGGCGGGACGCGAGCTCGGGTCCGGCGGCGCCTTCCGCCATCCTCCAGCCCCACGATCCCGAAGGCTTGCCCGGCGAATTCATCCGGGCGGAGCTGCCCAGATCCAGAAGGTCCTGCATGGGGGCGACCGCGAAGACCGCACGCGAAGCCCAGGCCGCGCGCATCAAATCCCAGGCGATCTCCTCCCCGTCGCGACCCAGATAGCGGCGGCAAAAATCCCGCTCCGCTTCGGGCGCCGACTCGTACCAGCCGCGCGAAGTGTCGTTGTCGTGCGTCCCGGTGTAGACCACGCAGTGGCTCGGATAGGCGTGGGGAAGAAACGGGTTGTCCGGCCCCGAGAAGGCGAACTGCAGGACCTTCATGCCGGGAAGTCCGAACGCGTCGCGCAGCTCGCGGACGTCGGGAGTGATCACTCCCAGATCCTCCGCGATCAGCGGCAGGTCGCCCAGGCTCTCCTTCATCTTGCCCAGAAAGCTCCTTCCCGGCCCCGGCGACCACTTCCCTTGCTCCGCGGTGGGGCTCTTCGCGGGCACCTCCCAGCAGGCGGCGAATCCGCGAAAGTGGTCTAGCCGGACCAGGTCCACGAGATCGAGCGCCGCGCGGAGGCGCGAAGCCCACCAGACATAACCCGATTCCGCGTGCGCTCCCCAGCGATAGAGAGGATTCCCCCAGAGCTGTCCAGTCTTCGAGAAGTAGTCGGGAGGCACGCCCGCCACTACGGTCGGCTTTCCCGCCTCGTCCAGATGGAAAAGCTCGGGGTAGGACCAAACGTCCGCGCTGTCGGAGGCGACGAAGATCGGAACGTCTCCGATCAGCCGGATGCCGCTTTCGGAGGCCCGCCGGCGAAGCGACTCCCATTGGCGAAAGAACAGGAACTGGCGAAACGCCTGTCTCTCCACCCCCTCCTCGTGGGCTCGTCTTGCCTCGTCGAGCGCCTCCCTCCGGCGCAGGCGCAGCGGCTCGTCCCACTCGTCCCAGCGCATTCCGCCGCTGGCCTCCTTCAGCGCCATGAACAGCGAGAAATCCTCGAGCCAGGCAGCCTGGCGCGCGCCAAACGCCTCGAACTCCTGACGGAGAGCCGGAGAGCCGGAGCCGCGAAAGCGATGGAAAGCCGAATCGAGGAGCCTTTGCTTCCACGGGATCAGGGAGGAAAAATCGACGCCATCCGGCGGGAAGCGGCCGCTTTCCAGCTCCTCCGCCCGCAGCAGCCCCTCCGCGACGAGTGCTTCGGGGCCGATGAGATACGGGTTTCCCGCGAACGCCGAGAACGATTGGTAGGGAGAATTGTCGAAACCGGTGGGCCCCAGGGGAAGCATTTGCCAGAGCCCGCAGCCCGCGTCGTGCAGGAACTCTACGAAATCGTGCGCACGCGGTCCCAGGTCACCGATTCCGAAAGGACCGGGAAGACTGGTCGGATGCAGCAAGACGCCCGAGCTTCGCTTCAATTCCATGGATGCTTCAAGGATAGCACGGAGGACCCATCCCTCCGCGATCGGCGCGGACGCGTGTGCTAGAATGCCGCGCCTGAGACGCTGCCGATGGCGAAGGGCTGGAGCGCAGCTCATGAGCTTCCACACTCCTGCGGCGGTTTCCTCCCGGCTCCTGCTCACCCCGCCCGCGACGTCATTTGCCACGCAGCTCCGCTTCTCGGGAATCCCCTCCCGGTGACGCGCCGGGGGCTTTGCCGCTGTCTGTTCCTCGCCGCACTGTGCAACGGGTTCCTACCCCTGCGCGCCGACGATCAAGCCACGCCCGTGACGCCCCCGGCAGCCGGTGCGCCGGCCCGGCGCCCGGCGAAGCTTGCGCTGGTCCTCAGCGGCGGCGGGGCGCGGGGGGCCGCCCACGTCGGCGTCCTGAAAGTCCTGCAGGAGCTGCGCGTCCCCGTGGATCTGGTGGTCGGCACCAGCATGGGCGCCATCGCGGGAGGGCTTTACGCCACCGGCTGGTCGCCCGAGAGCCTGGAACGGCTCCTGCTCGAGACCGATTTCAACCAGCTCTTCAGCGACAAGGTCGAGCGGGTGGACAAGACCTTCCGGCGCAAGCAGGACGACGTGACGTTCTTCATCCCCTCGAAGCTGCGCTTCAAAGGATGGGTCCCCTACCTCCCCGTCTCGCTCCTGCGCGGGCAGAGGATGGATCTCTTCTTCCGTACCCTGGAAATCCAATCCACGGGCCTGCAGGATTTCGACCGATTCCCCATTCCCTTCCGCGCCGTGGCAACCGATATCGCCACCGGCGAGGCCGTGGTCATCGATCACGGCAGCCTCGCGACCTCCATGCGGGCGAGCATGTCGGTGGCCGGGGTATTTCCGCCGGTCGAATACGAAGGCCGCAAGCTGATCGACGGGGGCGGGTCCGCCAACCTTCCCGTCACCATCGCCCAGGACCTCGGCGCCCAATCGATCATCGCGGTGGACATCACCTCCTCCGTCGAGCAGGGTGAGCCCGATTCCCTGAGCGGCATCATCGATCAGATGACCATCTTCATCACGGCCCGGAATCGCGCCGCCGACCTGGCCCGGCTCCACCCTGAAGACGTCCTCATCCAGCCCCAGCTTGGACCGATCGGCTTCGCGAGCTTCGACAAGGTGCGGCAGGGAATCGCCGCGGGGGAGGCGGCCGCCCGATCCGTCGCCGATAAGCTCAAGCGCTTCTCGGTGAGCGAGGAGGAGTACGCTCGCTTCAAAGCGCGACTCCACACGCGAGACCCGCGCGAGACGATCGTGGAGCGCGTCATCCTGGACAACACGAGCTGGGTGAACGACCGGGTGATTCTCAGGAGGCTGCCGTATCCGACGAACCAACCGCTGGATCGTGTGAAGTTCCAGAGGGACATCATGCGGCTGCACGGACTGGACTATTTCGGGGTCATCCGGCCCGAGCTCGAGGCGAAAGAGGGGGTCCATGAGATGACGCTGCACACTCCCTTGAAGGCTTACGGGAGGAACAGCCTGCAGTTCGGATTGTCGCTGCGCGACGATTTCGCCGGAGAGAGCACCTATACCTTCGCCATGCGCCATCTCCTGCGGGCCGCCAACCGGCGGGGCGGGGAATGGGAGA
>DASYRY010000390.1:0-8585 GCA_036004025.1 Candidatus Polarisedimenticolia bacterium
CGCGGTCCTGGTGGAGGCGGCGGCCCTGCTTGCCGGAAGCCCGATCCCCTTCCGATTCCTCTTGGCCGGAACCGGGAAGCTCGAGCCGGCCCTGCGCCTTCGAATCCGGGATCGGAGCCTCGGAGACACTTTCCGGCTGATCGGGCACTCGGATCAAATCACGCGGCTCATGCCTGCCTTTGACATGTTCGCCTTTCCCTCCCTCGCGGGGGAAGGTTCCCCCGCGGTGCTCAAGGAGGCGATGGCATGTGGAATTCCCATCGTGGCATCCCGAACCTCGGGGGTGGTGGAGGTTGTTCGAGACGGCAGGGAGGGTCTTCTGGTGCGGCCCGGGGATCCCGAGGCCTTGCGTGACGCACTTCTCAAATTTGCCGCCGACTCGAATCTGGCCCTAGAATGCGGTCGTCGAGGCAGGGATCGCGCGCGGGATTTTTCCGTCGGAATGATGGTCGAACGCACGGAGGCGGTCTACCGGGAGTTGCTGGAAGCCGGTTCCTCGTGAAGCATTCCAATCCGAAGATCAACAAGTACTACATGACCTTCTCCGAGGACAGCCTCGTCACTCGGTGGAAGAAACGCCTCACACGCCGCCCCGTCCCACGGTTCCCCAGGAACATCCAAATCCAGACGCAAACCGGCTGCAATGCGGATTGCGTCTTCTGCCCCTATGGCGCTACCGCGGGCAGCCAGCCCAAGGGCCGGATGGAATGGAGCCTCTTCGAGAAAATCATCGATGAGAGCGCCTTGTATCGCGTGAGACGGATCAGCCCCTACCTGATGAACGAGCCGTTCGTCGATGCGCAGATCTTCGACCGCATTCGCTACATCAACCGCGTGAACCCCAGAGCCAGGGTCGTCTTGACGAGCAATGGATCGCTTCTGACGCCTCCCATGGTGGAGAAGGTCCTCGAGCTCGGAGCGGGCATCCATGAGCTCGCGATCTCGGTGCAAGGGATCGACTCCGAAGCCTACGAAAGGACGATGCGAGGAGGGCTCAGGCTCGAGCGCACCCTGGCGAACGTCGACCACCTCATTCAAGCGATGCGCCGGCGCCGTATGACCCGGCCTGCGATCTGGATCACGATGGTGGATACGGGGCTGATCAACGCACGAAGGGCGCTTGAATACTGGCGATCGCGGGGCGTCCACGCCCGCTGCACCATGCTCGAGAATCGAGGCGGAAACATTCCTGACGCCGAGTCCATGGCCCACCATCCGCAGATGGACTACTTCAGCGATTGCACGCGTCTCTTCAAGCAGGCCTACATCAAGTTCAACGGAGACTTGGTCCTCTGCTGTACCGATTACGAAGCCAGGATCGTCCTGGGGAACGTACGGGAGCAGAGCCTCTTCCAGGTGTGGAACGGGGAGAGAGCGACGGAGATCCGGAGAAAGTTTCTCACCGGCCGGATCGGCGAGATATCGCTGTGCAGCGTCTGCAAGGTGGATCGCGAGAGGGAAGTCGAGGTGAAGGGCCGCCCCGTCGTCCCCGAGACCAGAGATGTTTCTCTTCCCGCGCCGAAGCTCGCTGCTAGTCCTTGATTCGGAGATCCCGAATCCTCCTGAACAGCGTCGCTCGTGAGATTCCTAGCAGCGCGGCCGCCTGGGAGCGGTTGCCCGCGGTGGCCTTGAGGGCTTGCTTCAGCTCACCGCGACTGAGCGAGGGTTCCGGCGCCTTGCGCCCGCCCGGCAGCTCGGCGATCCGATCCAGAAGGTCGGGATCCCGGGCGAGATCCGTGAGCGTCAGCGTGGGGCCCTCGCAAAAAAGGGACAGTCGCGAGAGGGTATTCTCCAGCTCTCGGACGTTCCCGGGCCAGTTGTGCCGGGAAAGGATCGCCAGGACGTGGGCGTCCACCTTGAGGGGCGCCTTTCCCTTTTCGCGCGCCAGCTTCTCCAGGAAGTGCTCGATGAGCATCGGCAGATCCTCCCTCCGCTGCCTCAGCGGGGGAAGCGAGATGGTCACCACGTTGAGTCGATAGAACAGGTCCTCTCTGAATTTTTTCTCCATCACCATGGACCTGAGGTCGTGATGAGTGGCGGCCACGATTCGGACATCCACCTTTCGATTCTGGCCGCTGCCCACGGGCCGGATCTCTCCCTCCTGGAGGACCCGAAGCAGCTTGCTCTGCAGGGCCAGGCTCATCTCTCCAACCTCGTCCAGAAAGAGCGTGCCGCCGTGTGCGAGATCGAAAAGCCCGGCCTTGTCTTGGTCCGCCCCGGTGAAGGCCCCGCGCGTGTACCCGAATAGCTCGCTTTCCAGAAGCGTCTCCGGGAGAGCCGCGACGTTCTCGGTCAGGAATCGCTTTTCCTTCCGGGGTGAATTGAAGTGGATGGCGCGGGCCACGAGCTCCTTCCCGGTCCCGCTCTCGCCCTGAATGATGACGGGCAGGCTGCTGTCCGCCACTTTCTCGAGGCGCTCGAGGGCCGCCCGCAGAGCCGGGCTCGTTCCCACGATGTTGCGAAAGGTGTAACGCGATTCCACGGTCTTCTTCAGGTAGAGATTCTCCTGCCGGAGCGATTCATAGAGCTGGGCGTTCTCGAGCGCGATCGCCGCCTGGTTGGCGAAAGCCTCGAGGAACTCCAGGTCCTCTTCTCCGAAGAGGGTGTCGCCCCGCCTGCTGTCGAGATAGACGGTCCCCAGGATCCGTTCCCGGATCTTCAAGGGGACGCAGACGAGCGAGCGGATGTTGTAGAGGCTCACACTGTCGAATCGCTCGAAGCGGGAGTCCGTCCCCGCATCCACGGTCACGATCGATCTCCCCCCCGCCGCTTCCTTCAGGATGCGCTGGCTGTACTCGCCTGCGTCGCGTATGGTTTCGTGCTCCAGATTCCGCGCTACGCGGACCTTGAGCTCCCCGGTCCCTTCCTCTCTCAGGAAGATCAAGCCACGCTCGGCGCCGACGATCTGGATGGCGAGATCGAGCACTCGATTGAGGAGCTCGGTAAGGTCCCGCATGGTGTTGATGATCTGGGTGATCTCATACATCGTCGCGAGCATCTTTACCGGAGGAACCTTGCCGGGCTTGCGGTCCGCTTTCGCGAGGGCGGTGGGCTCGAGCTTTTGGAGACGATCCAGGACTTGCTTGCGAAATCCGCTGGAGAGAAAGCGCCGCCGGAGCGAGGAATCCCCGATCCTGGATGCCATCCCGGCGTTTTGCTCGGAGGCGCCCTTCAAGTAGCTCACGGCCCGCTCCGGCCTCCCTTGGGCTTCGGCAAGACCGGCCAGCGCCAGCAGCGCTTCCGCCTCGCGATCCCTGCGAGACAGCTCGCGCGCCCCATCCCTGGCTTGTTCCAGCAGGTGCTCCGCTTCGTCATGATGCCCTTCTACGAGGCGGCACATCCCTTGGACGAGCAGGGTGCGAAGGCGGTCCTCTCCACTCCCGCCGTTCTTGGCGAGGGATTCCATGTCTCGAGCCTTGCTCGCGGCCTCGCGCAGCCGCCCGCCTTCGAGCGCCGCACGCGCCAGGACGTCGAGGGCGAGCGATTGCAGCTTTCTGTTACGGAGCCGGCGGCCCAGAATCAGAGCCTTCTCGGCCGACAGCGTCGCCTCCTGAAAACGCCCCTCCTCACGCGCGTCGCCTGCCACCGCCACGAGGAGGAATCCCTCCTGGAGCTCGTTCTTGTCTTCCCGCGAGATCCGAAGGCCCTCCTGGTGCGCCTCCAGCGCCCCCGCCAGGTCGCCGGTGAGGCGCCTGGCGGTTCCGACGAGATCCAGCGACAAGGGGAGCATCGCGGTCTCGCCCGTCTCCCGCCTCAGCCGGAGAGACTCCTCCGCCGCCGCCATTGCGCGGTCGTACCGGCCTCGCGCGATCTCGATTTCGGCAAGGGCGCAGAGGGTCACCGCGAGGGTGGTGCGGTCCGGGGTCTGGCGATAGAGCGCTACCGCCTGCTCGGCGGAGGCCGCCGCGTCATCGAGGTTTCCCAGATCCTTCAGCGCGAGTCCGACGTTGACCAGGGTCATCGCGATGCCGCGCTTGTCTCCGATCTGTCTCCAAGTCTCGAGCGCCTGTCGGTACAGCACCAGAGCCTGCTCGGGGCGGTTCAAGGAGCTGTGAACCGACCCGAGGTTGGTCCTGACGTTCACGACTTGCCAGGAGTCCCCGGCCGCTTCCAGGTGCTCGAGCGCCTGGGTGAAGTGGGGGACGGCTTCGTCGAGCTGGCCCATGCGCGCGTAGGCCGTTCCTATGAAGTTCTTCCCTCGCCCGATCCCCAGGTGGTCTCCGAGGGGCTCGAGAATCGCCAGTGACGCGCGGGCGCTGCGCACCGCCAATTCCAGGTGTCCCTGAAGGAGGTGTCCGTGGGCTAGGGAGGCCATGATCTGCCCCTCCTGTCTGCGATCCTGCAGGGTTCGCGCGAGTTTCAGCGAGCGGTTCAGATAGTCCTGCATCTCCTCGTAATCGGAGGCGCTGGCATGAAGCCTGGCAATCTTGTTGAACAGGGCCATGCGGCGGGACGCATCACCGCGGGGGAGCAGCTCCACGGCCTTCAGGTATAGCTGGAGCGCCGGAGCATAGGCGAAGAGCCGCGTGCACTTGTCGCCCGCCTTCTCGGAATACTCGAGCCCCTTCCCCCGAGCTCCTCCCTGTACGAAGTGGTAGGCGAGATCCTCCACGGTTTCCTCGGGATTCGCAGAGCTTGCCTGCTCCAGGAGCTCACCCACGACGAGATGCAGCTTGGTCCGTTCCGCTCCGAGACCGCGATAAACGAGATCCCGTGTCCGGACATGCGCGAACCCGACCTTGTCATCCCCCCCTTCGCCGATGCGGCGCAGCAAGCCCCGGTGGCAGAGAGGAAGCACTTCCGCCGCCACTCGGGACGAGTCCCATCCTCCCGCCTGGGCAAGCAGCTCCCTTGACGTGGGTCGGTTGAACACCGATAGCACGCGGATCACCCGCCGCTGGGTGTCGGTGATCCGCGCCAGCCTGCGATTCAGGGTCTCATTGATGCTGCGAGGCACCTCGAGCTTGTCGAGCCGCGCGGGATTCACCTCCCACTCGCCGTCCTTCCTGGCTACGGCTTCATCCTCGGCCAGCGTCTTGAGGACTTCCTCGATGAACAGGGGGTTCCCGGCGGTCTGTCTCTGGAGGATGAGGGCGAGCTCGGAAGGCTCTTCGGGAAGCGACATCATGGAGCGGATCAGCTGCGCGATCTCATTCACCTCGAGGCGTTTCAGACGAAGAATGATCTGAAGAGACTCTGCACCCACCGCGGCTGCGAGCTGCTCCAAGGGGCGTCCTTCGACCTCGTCGTCGCGGTAGGTCCCGACGATGAGGTACGGTGCGGAGCGGGCCCGCGCGCGAAGATGCTTCAGGAACTCAACCGTCAGCTCGTCCGCCCAATGGAGATCTTCGAGGGCTAGGACGATCGGACGCATGCCTGCCTGTTCCCTCAAGACCTGCTCGGCGGCGTCGAAGAGGCGGCTCTTCGCCTCCCGAGCGGCCCCCGTGCCCGGTTCCTCCTGAGACGCGCGCGCGAGCTCGGGGAAGAAAGGCGCCAGAACGGACGCCCTCATGGCCTCCACCTTTCCGGTCTGTGGGTCCAAGAGGCTCTCGCTCACGGCGGGGGTCAGGAGGCGGAACGCTTCCACAAACGGCTGATACACACCTCCTCCGGTCTCGTAGCATGAGCCGGAGAGAAACTGCACCCCCTCGGTCTGGATGTGATAGCGAAACTCGCGAAGGAGCCTGCTTTTCCCCACCCCGCTCTCGCCGCCGATGAGGATGAGGCCCGGGCCGGAGCTTCTCTCCCCGCCATGGGACGGAGCCACCGATCCCAGGGCAGCGAGGAGAACTTCCATCTCGGACTCCCGGCCCACCAGGGCGGCGCCTGTGAGATAGCTTTCACGGCTCTCCCGTGTCTGCATGGCATATTCGGCGCCCAGGGCTTCGTTGAGGGATCGAAGAAGGGCCACGGCGCTGCGCGGGCGATCTTCCGGGATCTTTTCGAGGAGCCACAGGATGAGCCTCTCGAGTCCCGCGGGGAGAGTCGGGTCGATGGCCCGCGGGGGCGGAGGCGGTGACTCGCGGTGGGCCCGTATGAGGGCGGCGGAGTCCTTGGCCGAGAAAGGGAGGGCGCCCGTAGCCATCCGGTACAAGACCACTCCCAGCGAATAGAGATCCGAGCGGAGGTCCACTTTTCCCCCGGCGAAAATCTCCGGAGCCGAATAATGCAAGGTGCCGCTTCGACGCGAAGGCTCGTCCTGCTCGAGGAAACACGCCAGCCCGAAATCCATGACCTTGACCGTGTAATGCGCGCTCTTGGATCCTTCGGGAGCGTTCAGGAGGAAGATATTCTGCGGTTTGATGTCGTTGTGGAGGATGCCTCGGGTGTGGATGTAATCGAGCGCTCTACAGAGCTGCGCGAGAATCTCGCCCAGAAACGGACGGAGCTCCTGCGGGGTGTGGGCCAAGAGATCCCTTCCATCGAGGTACTCCATGGTGAGGAAGGGAACTTTACCGGAATCGAGGATCCCGTAATCGTAGACACGCGCGAGGTTGGGGTGGCGCAGCCGGGTCATGGCCCTGAATTCGAGCTTGAATCTCTCCTCCACCTCCGGTGTGAGGAGCCCCCGTCGCAGGGTCTTCAGCGCCAGCAGCTGATCTTCCTGCAGCTGATCCTCGACGAGGAAAACCTCTCCCATGCCCCCTTCGCCCAGAGGACGCAGGACTCGATAGCGATGGTTGAGGAGCTCGCCGACCTTGGGCAGGGCCCGGTCTCCTTTGCTCGATTGAATTGGGGAAGTCAGTATCGAAGTCTACGCCGATCCCTGAGTCGGAGCAAGGCCTTTCTTGAGACGCTTGCCGTTCCAAATGCCATTGTGACAAGAAGTTCTGCAAAGCGAGGCTGAGACGGTCCGGCGGGATCCGGGAGGACAGGACGCGGGATCCACGTCCAGGTCTCTTGACGGGACCACCCCGACAGGCATAAAAAGGGTTGGAGAGTCGAAGGAGTCCCGATGCCGAGTCCTACGAAGCCGATCGTATTGAATTGTCCCTGTTGTGGAACGCTCCTCCACCTAGACCGTGAAACCGGCGCCGTGCTTTTGGAGGAACGCCCCAAGAAGGGGCCCGTCAAGTCTTTCGAGGAGGCGGCGCGCGAAACCAGCGCCCGGCAAGAACAAGCGAAAGCGCAACTGGCCCGAGCGATGGAGGAGGAAAAGCACAAGAGCGAGATTATGGATAAGCGATTCCGGGAAGCGATGAAAAAGGCGGAGGAAGATGACTCACCGCCCCCACCCCGTCCCTTCGATCTGGACTGACCTCATCGATAGAGTCTGAACGGCCTTGCCTCGCGCACGAAGCTGGCCACTTCCTTGCGCCAGCTCCTCTCTAGCCTGCCCAGACTGCTGCCCGCTTCCAGGACCTTGCGAACCGACGGATCCCCTGTCAGGACGTCCACCGGAAGCTTGTCGGTGACGTATTCATAGGGAGGTTGCTTCCAGATGAAATCCAAGCGGTGCTCAGCCAGTACGTCCTGCAGAAGCGCGAGGGTCGTGAGATAGGGCTTGTAGGCTTTCCGGTCGGTGACCTGAATCTGAAACCCGAAGCAGATCTTGCCACTCCATTTCTGGAACGTGGGCTGGAAAGTCTGATCGCGGAGGGCCACGCCTGGGAGCTTTCGTGCTTCGAAAGCCGCCCGCAGACGGCGCATGTCCAGAAAGGGGGCGCCGAAGATCTCGAACGGACGAGTCGTTCCACGCCCCTCCGAGAGGTTGGTGCCTTCCAGGAGCACCTGCCCAGGATAGACGAGGGCGGTGTCGAAAGTGGGCATGTTCGGGGAGGGAAGCACCCAAGGAAGCCCCGTCTCCCCGAAAAGCATCTTTCTCTTCCACCCTTTCATGGGAATGACGGTCAGCTCGCAGGCTCCGGGGCACTTCACCCCGAATCCATCGCGGCGAGGCCGTGGCCGCACCCCATGAGGCGTCTTGCCGATGCGAGCGTTCACTAGCGCCGCCATCTCCCCCAGGGTGAGGCCGTGGCGCATGGGGACGGGGTACAGGCCCACGAAGGAGCGATAGCCGTCCCGGACCAGGTTACCCTCGACGACCTCCCCCCCCAGGGGATTGGGGCGGTCGAGAATGACGACTTCCTTTCCGGCGACCGCACAAGCCTCCAGCGCGAGCGCGGTGGTCCATTCGAAGGTGTAGACCCTCGAGCCGATGTCCTGCAGGTCCACCAGGAGGACGTCCAGATGCTCCAGCATGGAGGGAGTGGGCTTTCGAGTCTCTGAATAGAGGCTATAGACGGGGATCATCAATTCGGTGTCGAAACCATGGGCGGATTCCACCATGTTGTCCTGTTTCTCCCCGCCATACCCATGCTGCGGCCCGAACAGGCATGTCAGGCTTTTTCCATAGAGCTGGGCGACGATTTCCCGCGCGGAGGCAAAGTCGGAGGTCACGGAGGCCGGATGCATCAGCAGGCCGATCCTTCGACCCTTCATCCACTTAGGTCGGAATCGTGCGAGCAGCTCGAGCCCCGTTTGGACGTGAGGGCGCAGACGGGAAGTCATGCGTGGAGCCCCACCAAGCGACGGTCGTTGAGCGAGCCGGCAGCCGGGATGGCCTGAGGGACGATGCGGCGTCC
>DASYRY010000391.1:0-4101 GCA_036004025.1 Candidatus Polarisedimenticolia bacterium
GCGCCTACCTTCTTCCTCCCTGCACGCTGCGATACGAGGCGGGAGCGACTCCCTACTGCCCTGAAGGAAAGCGCTATTGCGGCGAGCCGGTGTGGCGTGTGGCCATCGAGGACTATCGCCGCGCCATCTGAGCCCGACCCACTTCAGTCCAGCCTGGCAAAGATGTCCTCTCCCTCCACTTCCACAGGCACGCAGCGCACGGCATGACGGGGGTTGAGCGGGCTGATCCCGCTTCGGACGTCGAATTGCCATCCGTGCCAGGGACAGGTCACGACACAACCCTGGATGAAGCCCTCTCCCAGGGGGCCCCCCCGGTGGGGACAGGAATTGTCCATGGCATGAAAGCTTCCCTCCAGATTGAAGAGCGCCAGCACCCTCCCCAGGGCGACCACGACTTTCCCTGTTCCAGGGGGGACTTCCGAGCGTAGGGCGATCTTCACGCGCAAAGGCATGAGGGTCTCGAGAGTGCGGCAGGAAGGGTCACGTCCGGGAGGAAAGATCAGGCGACCGCCTCTTCCTCCTGAGGCTCCGGAACGAATTGGGTGCCGTACTCGGGGAGGTGATACGACTCGACCAGAACGCGGATTCCCGGTTGATTCGGATAGAGCATGTCGATCGTCTCCCAGGGACAGTCCCGCGCGCAAATCGTGCATCCCGTGCAGCGATCCCAGTCGACTCGACAGATGGGATTGAGCTCGGGCACGGAGGGATTGGGAATCTTCACGATGCAATCGACCGGACAGACGGTGATGCAGGCCTCGCAGCCCGTGCATCCATTCTCGTTGATGAGGGCCTTTGGTCGAGGCTTGCGGGGCTTGCGCGCCGCGGCCGGCGCTGGCTTGGCGGGAGGAGCGGCGCTCGATGGCGCAGGCGCCGTGCCCCCCGCGGCCGGTGTGGCGCTGGCGGCGGGAGCGACCGGTGTCGCGGGCTTTACCGCTCCGCCTGCCGGCGGTTGCGAGCCGGGAAGGGAAGGTCCTTTCTCTTGTTCGGTCATGCTCTCCGCCGCATCGTCGCGATCAGCGATTCACGATCGGACCGAAGGATTCTACCCGATCGCGCTCGGGTCTAGGTGTGGAAGGACGTGCCACAACCGCAAGTCCCGCTCGCGTTCGGATTGGTGAACGTGAACCCTGTGCCATTCAGTCCATCCGAGTAATCCACCGTCGTACCGTTCAGGTAGAGGTAGCTCTTGGCATCCACGATCACCTTCACCCCATGATGCTCGAACACCCGGTCCTCTTTCCCCGCCTCTTTCTCGAACAGCAGGCGGTACGAGAGACCCGAGCAACCGCCCCCCGCGACACTCACGCGCAGGCCGTACCCGTCCAGGTTTTCATTGGCCATGAGGGTTTTGACTTCTTGTGCTGCTTTTTCCGTCAGCCCGATCATTCCGCTCCTCCTGAAGATGGGAGATTTAAGTCATTTCGTTCCGTCAGCGACATCTCTTTCACTCTGGACTCCCGAATGGCTTCTCGCAGCGCTTCCTCTGCAAGCGCCGCACAGTGTTTTTTCGAGAGGGGAAGCTCGAGCGCGCCCGCGAGCTCCTCCTGGCCGATAGCTTCCGCCTGGGAGAGCGTCCTCCCTTCGGCCCACTCGCAGGCCAAGCTCGCGCTGGCGATGGAGCCGCTGCATCCAAAAGCCTTGAACCGCGCCTCCAGGATCTCCTGACTCCGAACGTAGAGCTGGATTCTCACGAGGTCACCTGCCGCGGCGCTGCCGGCCGTCCCCGTCCCCACCGCGGGGTCGTGAGGATCCAAGCTTCCTGCATGACGCGGCGACCTGCAGTGTTTCAAAACCCTGGGGCCAGGCTCACGGTGTATCGCCGGCATGCGACCTCCCGTTCTTTGAGTGCGCCATCTCGTAGAGAGGGGAAATCTCCCGAAGCCGTTTCACGCTCTCCACCACCTGGGCCGCCACCTGGTCGACCTCTTCCTGGGTATTGAACCTGCCTAGACCAAATCGCAGGGAGGTGTGCGCCCTCTCATCGCTCACTCCCATCGCCTTCAGGACATGAGAAGGCTCCTGGCTCGCCGACGTGCAAGCGGAACCGGAGGAGACGGCGACTCCTTCCATGGCAAGCATCAGGGATTCGCCCTCCACGTAGGCAAAGCTCAGATTCAGATTGTGTGGGAGCCGGAGCTCCCGATGTCCGTTGAGCTGCACGTCTTCCAGATCGGAAGTGATCCTGTCGTGCAGCCGGTCTCTCAGTCCTGCCAGCCTGGACGCTTCCTCCGGCATGACACGGGCGGCAATCTCGCAGGCTTTCCCGAACCCCACGATCCCCGGCACGTTCAAGGTTCCCGATCGCATTCCCCGCTCGTGCCCTCCTCCGAAAACCTGCGGTGCCAGCCTTACCCGAGGAGCTCGCTTGCGCACATAGAGCACCCCAGCGCCTTTCGGCCCATACAATTTGTGAGCCGTGAAGGCCATGAGGTCGACGCCCAGCGCTTCCACATCGATAGGAACCTTCCCCACCGCTTGGGACGCGTCACAGTGAAAGAGAACCCCGCGCTCCTTCGCGATCTTCCCCACTTCGGCCACCGGATGGAGCGTCCCCACCTCGTTGTTGGCGGCCATCAGGGAGATCAGAATCGTGTCTTCACGAAGGGCATCGCGCACGCTTTCGGGCGAGACGCGCCCGGTCGTGTCGACCGGGAGGTAGGTGACCTGAAAACCCCTCTTCTCGAGCTGCTTGCAACAATCCAGGACCGCAGGATGTTCCGTCCGGCAAGTGAGGAGATGCTTTCCTCTCCCGGCGAGAATCTCCGAGACTCCGAAGATGGCAAGATTGTCCGACTCGGTGGCTCCGCTCGTGAAGAGAATCTCTTGAGGCGCGGCATGGATCAGCTCTGCAATCCGCTCACGCGCCTTCTCGACCGCTTCTTCGGCTCTCCATCCGAAAGAATGGCTTCGGCTCGCCGCGTTCCCGAACTCCTGTGTGAAGTAAGGAAGCATCGATGCGAGGACCTCGGGATCCACCGGGGTCGTCGAATGATGGTCCATGTAGATTCTCGTTCCGCCCATCGCTTGCCTTCCCGTTCCTAAATCTCGCCCAGCGTCGTCTTTCCCAGGAGATCCAACACCTTCTGCTCCACCCGAGCCAGCGGCCGCCTGACCGAGCAGCTCTTCTCCTGCTCGCAGGGGCCCTTGCGCGGATTCGAGCAATCTAGGATCGCCTGAGGTCCTTCGATGGCCTCCAAAACGTCCCTCACCGTGATGGCACCCGAGAGCTTCGCAGGCGAGTAACCGCCCTTCGTTCCGTGTTGGGAAATCAGGAAACCCTTGCGTGTCAGCTGTTGAAGGAGCTTTGCGAGCACCTCGAAAGGAATTCCGTAGGTTTGCGCGATCTCGCGAGTGCTCGAAGGCTGATTCTCCTTGGAAAGGATATGCTTGAGCGCCATCAGACTGTAATCGGCCTTCTTGCTCAATCGAATCATGATGCCTCGAGGAAATCCTCGCATTCAAGATATCCGACTCCTGATGACGGATATTATAGATTCCGAACCATCATTGTGTCAAGCCATTGAATCAAATGGAATTAGCTTCGACGATAGAGGAAGAAGAACTCCCCACCCACCCTCTCGGTTTTCACGGGTGTGTACCGAGCGAAATCCTCAGGTTTGAATCCCGCTCCGTCCACGGGAGTGGGACTCGCCGCACCCCCGATGATTACCGGACAGAGCGTGAGATAAATCTCATCCACCAACCCCTGCCTGAAGAACTCGAAGTTGGTGGCCCCCCCGCCCTCGAGGAGCAGCGTCCTGATCCGGCGGCGAAAGAGCTCTCTCATGAGGCGAGACAGCCCGATTCTGCGCCCCTCCCATACCAGCACTTCCGCTCTCCGTGCGAGTCGTTCACGCCGGCGCTTCGGCGCGAGACGGGTCGTGACGACCAGCCGGGATACGTCCGGCGCCGAGAAAAAGCGACTTCTTTCCGGCACCTTCAGGCTCGCCGACAGGAGGACGTTGAGAGGCTGTTCAGGCTTTCCGGCTGCCTGGCGCCGCTTCAGAAGCGATGGGGAGCGCACCCGGAGCGGCGAGCTGGCGGCTCGTAGAGTGCCTGCTCCGATCAAGATCGCATCGGCGGTGGCCCGGATCCGAT
>DASYRY010000392.1:0-1827 GCA_036004025.1 Candidatus Polarisedimenticolia bacterium
CGCTATGCCAGCTCCGAGCGGGAGCTGACTCACGCCCTTGCCTCGCTCCCGGACCGGATACCTGCGCCCCTCGTGCAGCGCTTCGTGCCGGGTCGGGGCGTCGGGATAAGCGTGCTGCTCGGGCATGACGGGAGCCTGTGCGCGGAGTTCGCTCACGAGAGGCTGCGCGACCTGCGGCCCACCGGCTCCGGCTCGGTCCTGCGCCGGTCCATTGCGGTGGACGAGGAACTGAGGGAGGTGAGCCTGCGCTTGCTCAGGGAAATGGGCTGGTGGGGCGTGGCCATGGTGGAATTTCGCGTCGATGAATCCGACCACCGCTGGTACCTCATGGAGATCAACGGGCGGTTCTGGGGATCGCTTCAACTGGCCATCGACGCGGGCGTGAACTTCCCGCGCCTTCTTCTGGACGTGATGCGCGGCGAAACCGTCGCGCCGCCGCCTTACAAGACGGGCGTCGTGCTCCGCTGGTGGCTGGGGGATCTCGTCCGGGCGCTTCACATCCTGCACGGCAGGCCCGAGGGATTCACGGGGCGCTACCCCGGACGCCTCTCCTGGATCAAGGAGCTCTTCGGCAGGCAACCCCCGGGAACCTTGAATCAGGTTCTGCGCTGGAACGACCCCTGGCCGGCCCTGGGCGAGATCGTCTCGCTGGCATGGAGGTGAGGATGAAAATCCTGGTGCATGCCCACACGACCTTCTCCGGCGACGGAGAGCTTGCCCCTCGGGAACTGGCGGCGCTGGCGCGCCGGAGCGGCTTCCGGGCCGTGCTGGTCACGGACCATTTCGAGAGCCTGAACCGGGACTCCTTCCGGGCGCTGTGCGAATCGTGCGCAAATATAGGCGACTGCCTGATGGTCCCGGGCTACGAACGAAGCTGGAACGGCTATCACGTCCTCGCCCTGGGGGCGAACGAGTGGTACGACGACCCCGAGATCGGGGATTGGGCCGTGAACGTGCGCCGTCACGGAGGAATCGTCGTGCTCGCGCATCCCACGCGCTACCGGCATCGCATTCCCGCGCCGATCCTCGATGCCTGCGATGCGGTGGAGGTGTGGAACTCCAAGCCCGCGTACGACGGCAGCATCGGCCCCCATCCGAGCGGCTATCTTCTTCTGAACGCGGCCCGCTTCCCGGTCTGCAGCCAGGATCTGCACGGGGTCCGCCATCTCACGCGCGTCGGCGTGGAGCTCGAGCGGGATTGCTCGAGCGCCGCGCAGGTTCTCCACTGTCTCCGGTCGGGGCGCTATCGGATGACGAACGGCCTCTTCCGCTTCGGGCGCGTCCTCTCCCCGAATGCCGTCGGCATGCTGGGTCTCGTTCATCGGGTTCGCCGCCGCCTGGTGGAGGCGGCCATTTCCGCGCGGCGCGCCGCGAGAGCGTACTCTCGCTCCCGGCACGGATCTGCGAGTCTTGGATCGCTGAGAAGCACCTGCAAGCGTTGAGCCATGACGAACACGAGCATCAGACTTCTGAAATTCGTGACGGCCTTCGCCATCGGAGGAACCGAGAAACAGTTCGTGCAACTGGCCCGGTCGCTCGATCGGGACCGCTTCGACCTGTCGATCGCCTGTCTCCAGCGGTTTGGGCAACTCCTGACCGAGGTGGAAGCCAGCGGGGTGCCGCTCCACGAATACAGGATAAACAGCCTCCACAATCACGTCACGCTCAGGGAGCAGGTGCGCTTTGCCCGCGACATCCGGAGGCGGGGGATCGATATCGTTCATACCTACGGCTTTTATGCCAACGTCTTCGGCATACTCCCCGCCCGGATGGCCCGCGGGCCGCTCGTCGTGGCTTCGATCCGCGATACCGGCGTCTACCTGACGG
>DASYRY010000393.1:0-3540 GCA_036004025.1 Candidatus Polarisedimenticolia bacterium
GCGATCGGACCGTGCTTCATCTCGCCCGCCGGATATCCCTCGGCATGAATGTAGGAGATTTCCTTCAGCTTCAGCGCCCCTTCGAGCGCGATGGGATAGTTCACGCCGCGGCCCAGGAACAGAAAATCCGAGGCCCGATAGTACTCCTTGGCAACCTCCTCGATCGCGGGATCGGCCTGTAAGATCGTCTCGATTTGCGCCGGCAGGTGGAGGAGCTGGGCGATGTGCTCCTTCGCGGCTTCGGGGTCGAGCGTGCCCCGGACCTCGGCGAGGTGGAGGGCAAGGAGCTGCAGCGCCGCGAGCTGGCAGGTGAACGCTTTCGTGGAGGCCACACCGATCTCGGGGCCCGCGTGCGTGTAGATCACTCCATGGGCTTCTCGGGTGATCATGCTTCCGACGACGTTGCAGATGGCCACCGTCTTGAGGCCCTTCGCCCGGGCTTCGCGCTGCGCCGCCAGGGTGTCGGCCGTCTCGCCCGATTGGCTGATCACCACCACCAGGTCCTCGCCGCTGAGAATGGGATCGCGGTACCGGAATTCCGAGCCGATGTCGACCTCGACCGGCACGCGCACCAGCCGTTCCAGAAGGAATTTCCCCACCAGGGCCGCGTGCCAGGAGGTTCCGCATGCCACGACGGAGATACGACGGATCCGCCGGAAGTCTTGCGGGGTGATGTCCATCTCTTCGAGGAAGATTTTTCCGGATTCCGCCGAGACCCGTCCCAACAGCGTGTCGCGAATGGCGCGAGGCTGCTCGTAAATCTCTTTCAGCATGAAGTGCTTGAACCCGCTCTTTTCCGCCATGATCGGGTCCCAGGTGATGCGCTGCACCGGCTTGGTGACGGGGTGACCCTCGAGGTCCCGGATCTGGACCCCCGCCTCGGTCACGATCGCGATCTCCTTATCGTCCAGGAAGAAGACGTCGCGCGTGTGATGGAGGATGGCGGGCACGTCCGAAGCGACGAAGTACTCGTTCTTCCCCAATCCCACGACGAGAGGAGGGCCGTTTCGTGCCGCGATGATTTTCTTGGGATGGTTCGCGGCGATGACCGAGATCGCGTAGACCCCCTTCAGCCGAGGGAGGCAGAGCCGCACCGCGTCCTCCAGCGAGTGGTCCTTCAACTTCTCCTCGAAAAGGTGGGCCATCACCTCGGTGTCGGTCTCGGTCTTGAACACGTGCCCGCGCTGCTGCAGCTCGTGCTTGAGCTCCACGTAGTTCTCGATGATGCCGTTGTGGACCACCACGAGATTCCCAGTGCAGTCTCGATGAGGATGGGCGTTTTCTTCGGTGGGGCGCCCGTGCGTAGCCCATCGAGTGTGCCCGACGCCGAACGAGCCGTCGAGCGGCGTGATGCGCAGGGCCTCCTCCAGATCGCGCAGCTTGCCGGCGCAGCGCACGACCTCCAGGCCTTTCTCGTTGACCACCGCGAGACCGGCGGAGTCATACCCCCGGTACTCGAGGCGGCGCAGGCCGTCCATCAGTACGCTGGTGAGTCGCTTGTTGCCGATGTATCCGATGATGCCGCACATAGACGCACCGAATATAGAGGCTTCGAACCCTTCCTGCAATACCCTGCACCGCCCGTGCCGCCGTGAGCCCGGCTATTCTCGCGAGCGTTTCTCCCTGCCGTGTTTCTTCTTGGCCCAACCTTCCACGACGACTTGCCGTCCCCGCGCGATGGCCAGGCTGTAGGCCGGGACGTCCTTGGTGATCGTGGAGCCCGCCCCCACATAGGCTCCTCTCTTCACCTTCACGGGAGCCACGAGTTGGCTGTCGCTGCCGATGAAAACCTCGTCCTCGAGGATGGTCTTGTGCTTTTTCTCGCCGTCGTAGTTGCAGGTGATCGTCCCCGCGCCCACGTTGACGCCGGCGCCGATTTCCGAGTCCCCCAAATAGGCCAGGTGATTCGCTTTGCTGCCCCGCCCGATCCTGCTCTCCTTCGTTTCCACGAAGTTACCGATGCGGACCTCGTCCGCGAGATCGGTCCCGGGCCTGAGATGAGCGAAGGGCCCGACCCGTACGCCGCGCCCCAGGCGCGCGCCGTTGATGACGCAATGATCGAGCACCTCGACACCCTCCGCGAGAGTCGAGTTGATGATGCGCGTCCCCTGGGCGATCCGACACCCCTCGCCGATCACCGTTTCCCCCTCGAGGAACGTGTGCGGAGAGAGAAGGGTGTCCCGCCCCACCTTCACTCCGGCCTCCACGTAGGTGGAGCCGGGATCCAGGATCGAGACGCCGCCCTCCATCAGCTCGGTGGCCTTGCGCAGGTAGAGGGTCTTGCCCGCTCGCGCGAGCTCGCGCCGATTGTTGACTCCCAGCACTTCTTCCGCCTCCGAATGAGCGTAGGCGGTCACCTTCCGGTGGCTCTTCTTGAGAAGCTCCACGAGATCCGTGAGGTAGACCTCCCCCTGGGCGTTACTGGTTGCCGCCTGCTTCAAATGCCGGAAGAGATCCTCGATCTCCACGCAATAGATCCCCGCATTGACCTCCTTGATCTGCTTTTGATCGGAGGTGGCGTCGGTCGCCTCGACGATCCGTGACACGTCGGAGTTGTAATTGCGGACGATGCGGCCGTAATTGCCGGGGTCCTCGAGCACCGCGGTGATCAGGGTGAGCGAGGCCCCGCTTTCGCGGTGGGTGCGGAAGAGGTGCCGCAGGGTGTCTCCGCGAAGGGAGGGAAGATCCCCATTCAGAATCAGGAGCGTGCCTTCGACCCCCTTGAGCGCCTTCTCGGCGCAGAGGACCGCGTGGCCGGTGCCCAGCGGGCGATCCTGGACGCAGAACACGATTCTCCGGTCCTGAGTTCCGACGGCCTCCTTCACGTCCTCGCCCTTGCTTCCGACCACCACGAGAATGCGGGACGCGCCCATGGCCAGGGCGGCATCCACGACGTAACGAACCATCGGCTTGCCCGCGAGAGGATGGACCACCTTGGAGGTGCGGGAATGCATGCGTTTCCCCTCTCCTGCGGCGAGCACGAGGACGCAGATCTCCGGGGGTTTGGGGATCGGGAAATGGGTCGGCTTGATGGAGGTCTTCCGGGTCGCCATCGAGGGGGATCTATTCCCCGGCCGCAGCGATGAGATCGATGAACGCGTCATCATCGCGCAGCGGCTCGAAATCCGGGTCCTGCTGCGCGTGGATGCGGTTCTCGGGATTGGCGGTGATGGCGTCCTTCAGGATTCTCAGAGCCTGCTCGCGCTCTCCCTTGAGAGCCTGCGTCGAGGCCATCACATAGAGGATCCTGTCGTCCGAAGGGTCCATCTTCAGCGCCTTGTCCAGATGCCGGATGGCCTCGTCATAGCGCTGGCGGTTGCTCTCCAGGATGGCCTGGTAGTAAAAATCTTCGGAATGCTTCAACGATACGGCCTTGTCCGACATTTCCCTTTCGCAAGCCCGGATGAAAGCGCGACATCGGTCGGCCATCTCCTTCTCATCGGGAAAGTTCTTGATCACCTGCTTGAAGGCATCGGCGGCGGCCCCGTAATCCTTGTGGTGGAGAAGACCCAGGGCGTGCTCGTATTCCTTCACGGCCTG
>DASYRY010000394.1:0-4112 GCA_036004025.1 Candidatus Polarisedimenticolia bacterium
GAAAGACGGGTTCCTCTCCGACAGCGATCAGGTCCTGAACCGGATCAAGAGGATGCTGGAGGACCGCTTCGGGATCTGCCACACGACGCTGCAATTGGAGTCGGAGCGCTACGTGGAGGTAGGGGAGGTACACCTCCATGAGAGCTGCTGAAAGGATCTAGCCCGTTTTCAGCGCGATGATGCCACGCTCCTTGAGGCGTTTGAAGACGCGCAGCGCGTCCACTTCCCTCAGGGGAGAAATGCTCACGATCGACTTGAGGTCCCAGCTCCCGTTGACGCGGCTCACCAGGAAGACCTCCTCCGGCGTGAGCGCCTCGCCGGTGAGCTGCTCCAGGGGGCGCTCCAGGAACGGAATGTGCTTGGGAGGGAGCGTGCTGCGATAGAGCCGATCGATCAGGTTCACCTCCGCCACCTTCATCAGCTCCGCCAGCTCCGCGCTCTTCTTCGACGCCGAGAGCTGCTCCATCAGCGCCAGCGCCTCCTCGAGGGCGCCGGCCCGAAGCAGATCCTTGGCGGCTCGAATCCCGTCGAGGGAGGCGGGAGGCGCCGCCGCAAGCTCCTGGGTGCCGCGCATCCGTACGCGCACCAGGCCGCGCTCCAGGGCGGAGAGCAAGAAGTAGCTCACGGTGAATTCAGGGGCGTGAAGCTCCAGGCAGAGCTCCTGGAGAGTGCGCTTTCCATCCACCAGCTCCAGCGCTCTGCGGGCGAATGCATTGGCGACGAGCTCCTCGGACGGGCGCGTCTCGGTGCGCTCGAGCACCACGAGCTTGTGCGGAAACGCGCGGCGGATCTTCTGCGCCAGGTCGTAGCGGCGCAACCCCTCGAGGAGCACCTCCTCGATCTTCAGGCGGATCGAGATCGCATCGTCGACCTGACTCTCCCCTTCATGGAACTCGAAGTCCCCCTGGGCCCATAGGAAGAGGCTGTACACCGTCTCTTCGGTCTTGCGCTTCAAGGCCTGAGCCACCACCTCTTCGGGAACCCACTTCTTCTCCACCAGCACCCGTCCGAGCATCACGTGCGTCTTCTCCTGGAGGTCGAAAGCCTCCTTGAGCTGCTTCTCCGTGAGAAGCTGCTGGCTGACCAGGACCTGGCCGAGGAACTCTCGCGGATCGTTCGAGCCGGAAGAGGTGATCACGCCTTCGGCGAGAAACAGTCGCTTGACCAGGGTGTCGTGCTGGAGGCTCAGGGTGCCGGTTTTCCTTGCCTGACTGAGCCACTGGAGCAGATCGGGAAACGACATCGAAGCGAGGCTTCCGGACAGTCCAGACTTAGGGGGCAAGTGACCTCCGGCGTGGGTGTGGTGCCCGATGGCGAATCGCGGGCGGAATATAGCATCGCGCTTCCAAGAGTTTCAACCGCCAGAAAAAGACTCCCGTCCGGAGACGCTCAAAAGACGAGATGCAAGTCGATGCCCGCAAGGGGAGGAGGTCTATCCCGTCGCTTCGGGACGTCGGGTCCGGGCCACCACTCCATTGTCGCCGTACTCGCACCAGATGTCCTTCCCCCCCAGACGGCTCAAGGCCGCCCGCACGGCGCGGCGGGAGCGGGAGTGGCTGTACCAGCAGGTGAGAGCGTCGTGGGTGTCGAGGACGGCCCAATCGCGCTGAAGCTCGTCGTTCAGCTGCGGAAGGGTCTGGTAGTAGGACAGCACCGGCGAGATGCGGCTGAGAAGCACCTGGGCGATGCGCGAGCCGCGGACTCGCTGGTGAAGAGGGAGCAGTCGGTTCACCCATTTCTCGATGGCGGGAAGCCCGCGCTCGGGAGGCAGCCTCCGGAAGTAGTAGCGAAGAGGGAGCGCGGATTTCGTGTACCAGCTGAGGCGGTGGGAATAGTGATCGACAACCAGCATCCCTCCGGGGCGGACCTGCCGGTAGAGGCTCTCCAGGGTCGCCTCCGGCGAGGGGGTGTGTTGAATGACCCCCAGGCAGAAGACCACGTCGTAGGATCCAGGCGCGAAGGGGAGATTCAGGATGTCGGCCTGCGCGATGCGATGTCTCTCGTTCTGGGGAAAGTTGTTCTGATTCGCCTCCACCGCCTCGCTGAGATCCACCGAGGTCACGCGCGCCCCTTGCGCCAGGAGGACCTCGGTGAAACGGCCGGCCCCGCATCCGCATTCCAGCAGCTGCAACCCTGAAAGGTCGTGCCAGAGCTCCTCGCCGAGGGCGCGGCGCGCCCGGTTTCGCGACAGCGGATGCCCTGTGTGTGAATCGAGCTGCGTCCTGCGGAATCGCTTCCACTGCGCCCCGAACGCGGCGGCGTAGTGTCCGGCCGGGACGAATCGAGGAATGCCCGACTTCAGAGGGAAGACTTCGCCTCTCGGGCAGGAGAGACCCGTCGGCTGCGGAATCAGGCGGATGGCGTGCGACGGACAGAAGAAAGGAGGCCACCCGGCTTGAGGTTGCGCGGGCGCGCTCACGCCGCTCCCCATCGGTTGCCCACGAGAGAAGCCCAAGCTTCGAGCCCGGACCCCGAGGGCGCGGGGCTGACTTTCGGAGATCGTGCAACTCCATTATAATTTTCCGCCGTCCCAGCGGGAATCAAGAGACTCGGGCGCTCGGCGCGTCCCCGGAGCCGATCTTGAAAAAGGCCGCGCAGGAGTTTCTCATTTGTCCGGCATGTCGATCCTCTCTCGAACTGAAAGAGTTCGAGACCGAGGGAGGCGAGATCCTGCGCGGAGAGCTCTCCTGCGCGTGCGGCAAGCGATATCCGGTGCGAGATGGAATCGCCGAGTTCGTCACGGAGAGCTACGCTGGCAGCTTTTCCTTCCAGTGGCTGGTGCAGCCCGGCACCCCCTCGAGCGACGCGCTCACCCGTGAGGTCAAGCAGGCATTCCTCGATCGGCTCGGCGTCGGGCGCGAAGACCTTCGCGGCGTCCGCGTGCTGGACGCGGGCTGCGGCAGGGGAGCGCTGACCGCGCTTCTCGCCGAGCAAGCCGCGGAAGTGATCGGAATGGACTTGAGCGAAGGTGTTCGGGTCGCCGCGATGCGGACGCGCGGGAACCCCGGCGTCAGCATCCTGCGCGGCGACATCCTGGAGCCTCCGCTGGCGGAGGGCAGCTTCGACGCCGTGTTCAGCTTCGGCGTGCTGCACCACACGCGGGACTGCCGCGCCGCCTTCCTGAGCCTCGCCCGGCTGCTCCGCCCGGGAGGCTTCATCGGAATCTGGGTGTACTCGGGCTACTCGACGTACCGCAACAAGGCTTCCGACTTCCTCAGGCGCTTCACCACCCGGATGCCGCGCCGCCTGCTCTATCTTCTGTGCCATTTCGCGGTTCCCTTGAACTACCTTCAGCAGATCCCCCTGCTGGGCCTGCCCTGGAGAATCATTCCGGTCGCCGGCGAAGGTCCTTGGCGCTGGCAGGTCCTGGGCACGTTCGATTGGTACTCCCCCACGTTCCAATCCAAGCACACCTTTCCGGAGGTTTCCGGTTGGTTCGAAGAGGCGGGCCTCGAGCAAATCCGGGTCCACGACTGGAACATCTGCGTCAGCGGCAGGCGACCCGTACGATAATCGGCATCAGGAGAAGGCGGCGATCCCGGTGAGATCCTGACCCACGATGAGGGTGTGGATGTCGTGGGTTCCTTCGTAGGTATACACCGACTCGATGTTACACATATGTCTGCCGACCTGGTACTCGTCGGTCACCCCGTTGGCGCCCAGGATCTCCCTCCCCAGCTTGGCGCATTCGCGAGCCACATAGCAGTTGTTCATTTTCGCCATCGAGACCTGCTGGGGAGTGGCCTTGCCTGCCTCCTTCATGCGGCCTAGCTGCAGGCAGAGGAGCTGTCCCTTGGTAATCTCGGTGGCCATCCAGACCAGCTTGCGCTGCTGCAGCTGAAATCCCGCCACCGGCTTTCCGAAGACGACGCGAGTCTTCGAGTACTGCAGCGCTTCGTCGAAGACCGCCAGAGCGGAGCCGATCACGCCCCAGGCGATCCCGTACCGGGCCTGGTTGAGGCAGGAGAGAGCGGCCTTGAGGGTATCCGCCTTGGGAAGACGGTTGGCGATCGGAATGGCGCAGTCCTGGAAGGAGAGCTCCGAGGTCACGGAAGCCCGCAGCGAGAATTTTCCCTCGTGATTCCGGGCTCCGAACCCGGGCGTCCCCTTCT
>DASYRY010000395.1:0-3273 GCA_036004025.1 Candidatus Polarisedimenticolia bacterium
GCGTCGGGAGCGGCACAACCCCGGTCCTTCCATTCCGCTCGCCGGAGGAGGTCGATCGTCTCGGCGGCCTCCAGGCTGTCTCCCTGACCCCATTCGTCCAGACGGCCGAGCAGGGCCCGCGACAGGTCGGTGGCTTCTCGATATCGGCCCTGCTGGAAGCTTTCCGTGATCCGAGATAGCGATGGTTGTACGGAGGCCGGACTTCCGCACGCCCCGAATGACGTCGCAAGCAGGAAAACGCCGATCGCCATCGCCGCACATCGCGCGCGTTCCTGGAGCATGACGGCTAGTCCTCGCGCGCGATCTCGAAAGGGATGGCCGCGACCTGATCGCGGGGTGTCGCGTCTCGAAGCACGATGACCTCGTAGCGGCCAGCCGGGAGGCTGAGAGCGGGCAGGAAGATCGGCATCACACCCCAACGCTCGAACGCTCGATCCATCTCCGAGCGGGTATGGGTCTGATCGAACACGACCACTCCGGAGTCGTCCTGTACGATGAGCCGGAACTTCTCGTCCGGGTTTCCGGTTTTCGGGATCACCTGCGGCAAGTGCAAAATCGTCGCCGGCTGTCCTCTCCGCAGTGTGAAACGCTCGACCGCTTCCTGCCCGCGCCGAGGCGAGGGCAGGATATGCAGGTCCACGGGTCCGCTCCATGAAGGCACGGGGATTCCTTTGGAATCGCGGGACCGGGGCTGTTGGCGCCACGGCATCGTGAAGCTCAGGCCGACGAGAACTCCCACGGCGAAGATCACCGCGGCGATGCCAACCTTCAGGGCGCCCGCGGTGTTCCACATGCGGGTCAGCCCCCTTCTCACCACCGAGGGTTGCTCGCGGGTCCTGGCGGACACCACCAGGCTGCAGGAAGCGCACCCACGGAGGTGGCGTGCGATTCCCTCCCTACCCGGAACGCGCGATCCGTCGCAATAGGCTCGTAGCGCCCGCACATCCGGATGGGGTGTGAACAGGTCTGGGCCGCCCTCCAGAATCGAAGCGACCATGTCGCCTATTCCAGCTGCAAGCTCAGCGCAGGGTTCGCAATCCTTCAAGTGGGTACGCAACTCGTCGAGGGAGGCACCGCGCAGCTTCGAGGCCGAATAGGCCGGAATGAGCTCCTGCGCTTCTGCGTGAGTCACCGACACACACCTCCTCTACTATTAGTATTTGCCCCGGCGGTCCGACCGGTTCATTCTTTTTTGACCAAGAGGGATCGGGAGGACCGAATTCCCGCCACCGCCCGGTAGGCGCTCTCCAGGCACCGGAACAATCGGGACTTGACGGTTCCGACGGGAACCTCCAATTCCTGGGCGATCTCCTCGTAGCTGCGCTGACCTAGAAAATATCCGGCGATGAGCTCCCGGCATTCCTCCGACGCCATATCGAGCACCCGCCGAACGAGCTGACGCTTCATGACCTGGTGCTCCGGATTGGCATCCTTATCGGGCGCCGGAGCTTCGAAGCGGCCTCGGCCCTCCGCGTACATCTTCTGCAGCCGCTGCGTCGCGATGTGGCGGGCAATCCCCTGCACGTAGGCGCGCAGGTCCCGAGAGGTGTCGAATCGGTCCCTTCGCAGACTCTCGATCAGGCACGTCATCGTCTCCTGGTGGAGATCCCGCCACTCCTGTTTCAGGCGCCAGTACCGGGGCATGGTCAGGAACGTGGCAATCCAATAGCTGACGAGGACAACCGCTTCCGGATCACCAACCAGAAGCCGCGCTTCGAGGCTATTGTCGTGATAAGTCAATGCGTTTCCGATGAGTTTCCAATATCGTATTTGAAGCGGACGGGCCGGCGCCAGCGCTCCCGTCCCGGGGTGCGCTCAGACAAGTCTCTTCATCGATTGGCTGACGGTGTGCTGAGGTCCGGAATATGATCCGCTCATGCAGGTCGTCTTTCTCTGGGTCGGCCTACCCCTCATCGCGGGGTGCTGCTCGTGCTTTCGAAGCAAGGGCGAGACGCGGTGGGGTCGCCGTGCCGGGCCGCATCGTCGGGTTCTCCGTCCGGATCGGAGATTGCTTCTCAGAACGAGACGATGGTCTTGAATCCCCCCCAGAACATGCGCTTGCCGTCGAAGGGCATCGCTTTCGGGTCCATCATGTCGGCCAACCGCGGGTCTTTCATCGCCTTGGCGTTGACGCGGTCGCGCTGTGCTCGGGACTTGTAGACGATGAAGGCAAAGACCACCGTCTCATTGGGCTTGAGCTTGACGCTGCGCGGGAAAGAGGTCCACTTGCCCCGCTTCACGTCGTCGGCGACGCTCTCGATGTACTCGAGGGCGCCGTGGTCGCGCCAGACCTTTCCTGCCTTTTGGGCCATGCGGCGATAGGCCGCAAGCTTCTTCTTCGGGACCGGCAGGACATATCCATCAACGTATCGAGCCATGGCTTCCTCCTTGTGGGTTCAAAACGGGATTGTATGCCGGTGACGGGCTTGTCGGCCAGCCTCAGGACAAGGCAAAGGGCGGGGTCGATGAGGCGGAGCGAAGGGTCCTCACGCACGCTCCGCACGGAGAATGGGACGGATGCCCGGATTGATTCGAGAACCGCGGTGTCGAGATTCTGACGATGTAGCGCCGTGACTCGACGCCGACAGGTCGTGCGGCTCTCGTTCGAGGGTGGCGACCATGGTCACTGGACTCCCGCACTTCGCAGCACTAAATTCATGGCCGGAGGTGTACATGACCACGAAGGCACGCAAGAAGATGCAGAGCAGGATGAAGCGAGTGTTCCGGCAGGCCGTGCAGGCAAGGAAGAAGCACCAGCGGTTGACCTCGATGTACCGGAAGCTGCAAAGGAAGTATCGCGCGGCGTAGGACGAGCTCGATCAAGCGCCGTCAGTGCGGGCTCTCGAGACAACTCTGCGACACGCGGTTCTGTCGAGAAGTTTCGAGAGCCCGCACTTCGTTTGCCTGGTGCTCTCACGACCCCTCCACAGGATCAGGCCGGCACGTCGGATGCCCCGGCGGGCTCGACCCTCGCGACGATGGCAGCGGCGGCGAGATCGCCGGTGACGTTGAGGGCGGTGGCAAACGTGTCCGGAATCGCGTCGAGGGCGATCAAGATGCCGATGCCTTCGATGGGCAGCTTGATCTCGAAGAAGAGCGGGGCGAGCATGATGAAGCCGCCGCGAGGAACGCCGGGTGCCGCCGACGTCAGGAAGACCGAAGCGAACGCCACGATCCAAATCTCCCTCACCCCGATCGGGATTCCGTAGAACCAAGCCACGAACACCGTGCCGACCGTCCAGGTCAGCGGCCCCGCGAAATGAAAGGTGGATA
>DASYRY010000396.1:0-14421 GCA_036004025.1 Candidatus Polarisedimenticolia bacterium
GTCCCGCCGTCCTTCACGGAGACGACGGCCTCGCCGTCACGCCGCTCCAGCCTGACGTGGATGCGCCGCGCATCGCCCGAGTAGCTGACGGCGTTGTCGAGCAGGTTGTGGAAGGCCTGGCCGAGCGCCGCGGCATCGACCCGCAACGGAGGAAGCGGCTCCGGGGGCCCCTGGTAGGCGATCTGGAATCCGGTGTGGCTCAGGCGGAGCTCGAAGGTCCTGAGGGTCGCGTCCAGAACCTGCGCGATGTCCGTTTCCTCGAAACGGTACGTCTTCTGTCCCGCCTCGATTCTCGCGAAATCGAGAATATTGTTGATGAGCTGCGTCAGGCGCCGGCTCTCCGCCTCGATGTACTCCCCATATTGCTGGACCTTCTCGGAGGAGCGGACGCGTCCCAGGCGCAGGAACTCCGCGAAGACCCGGATCGAGGCGAGGGGCGTCCGCAGCTCGTGCGACACGTTCGAGACGAAATCCGACTTCATCTCCGAAAGCTTCATCGCGCGATCGGCCGAGCGAAATGCGAAGGCGATGCCCCCGAGAAGCGCGAGCGCGAGGAGAATCGAGAGAGAGAGGTTGAACGCGAAGCTGGCGCTCGCCAGCTGCTCCGGCATGTTCCGCGTCCCGGTCAAATCCATGGTCCAGTCCGCGTAGACGAAGGGGACCCGCGCCGTGACCGTCTCGCCATCCTTGGCCTGCTTGCCGTTCAGGTAGACGACGTCTCCACGGCGATCCCGGACCGTGACGACGAGATCCCCGGGGATCGACTCGGGAAAGGCGCTGGCCATCATGCGGCGGATGGTGGAGGGAAGCAGGGTTTCCCTGAAATACTTGTCGTCCAGGAGCATCCCCGCCACCCCGACGGGACGGGAAGAGTCGTCGTAGATGGGGTTCAAGATGAATCGGTAGTCCTGGCTCCGCTCGTCCACGATCAAAGAGGACCTTCCCGGGGACGCGCCCGGGAATCGCATCTGCCACGGGCTGGAGGCCAGGATCATGGCGAAAGCCTCGTCGGAAGCAGGCGGCGTGACGAGGGTGTGATGCGCTGCGTCGTAGACGAGGAAATTACCGAACTCCTCGCGGGTGAGATCCACCAGGAAGAGCCGCCGGACTCCCACGACGGGCTTTTTCTTCCAATGAAAGGCGACTTGATCCAATCGTCCTTGCAGAAACAAGGAGGCGGGGATATTCAAGGCGCGCTCGGCACCCTCGCGGTAGAAGAACTGGATTTCCGTGCCTATCGACTCCAGGAAGTTGTGGAGGGCCGCCTTGTGCGCCACGGCCGATGCCCGCTTGAGGTGCCCGAGCCATACGAATTGCATGCCCAGCAGGAACACGAGGGGGACCAGCACCGCCGCGAAGCACAGCCAGAGCGTGTGACGGCGGAGGAATTCCTTGTTCATCGGATCGGATCCCCGAAAAGATTTTGCAGCCAGTATACGTTGGTTGAGCGAGGGGCGCGTTCACCCAGGGTCCGTTTTTTACATCTTGTTGACAACTCGGACACTTTTTTACTTTTCCAGGTAGGACATTTACAGCTCACAGCGGTAGAGTTTCAGGCAGAGTCGTTGAGAAACCGGATCGCTTCCCGGTGATGACGCCGCGGGAGCAACCCCCCAACCGGAGGCACTCAAACAATGAAGACCTTGAACCGGATCGGCCTTGCGGCCCTGGTCCTGGCGCTGGCGGTTCCCGTCTTCGCCGGGCACGGAGAGAAGTGCAGCTATTCCACTCAGGAATGCCTCGACCACATGGCCGCCAAGATGAAGACCAGCGGCTGGGTCGGCGTGGAGCTCGAGTTCAACGAGTCCACCGGCATCCCGACGGTGACCAAGGTGGTTCCGGGAAGTCCGGCCGAAGCGGCGGGGATTGCGCCCGGAGACGTCTTCGTCGCTCTCAACGGCGTGAAGTTCGGCAAGGACAACGAGGAATCCCTGATGAAGGCCAAGAAGGATTGGAAGCCTGGCCAGTCGGTGAACTACACCATCAGCCGAAACGGTCTCGACAGGAATGTGGAAGTCACCCTAGCCCCCATGCCCGCCGACATCATGGCGGCCTGGGTCGGCAAGCACATGCTCGAGCACGCGAACATGCAGGTGGCGCAGCAGGATCAGAAGAAATAGCGTCGTCCACATCTCCCCGCCGGCGGGCATCCTTTTGAACCTCTCCTTACCCCCCCAGGATGCCAGGATGACCCGCCGGCGGTTTTTTTTGTGCGCAGCCTGGACAATACCTGTCCGGATCTGTCCATTCCCTTGACACCCGGCCTCGGGTGCACCGACGTCGTCTCCAACCACGGCGAGTGGAGACGCGAGCGACCCCGGCATTGCTCATGACCGCGGCGAACCTATATTTACCCCCCTATGGAGAAGATTGGGCGGTACGTCATCGAGTCCGAGATCGGGCGGGGCGCCATGGGCGTGGTGTACCTGGCCCACGATCCCAGGCTTCGCCGGCGCGTTGCGGTGAAGACCTACGCTCTTCCCGAGGGCCTCTCGGAGGAGCAGCTCCGTGAATTCCAGGTTCGGTTCCTGCGTGAAGCCCAGGCCGCGGCATCCCTCTCGCACCCCGGCATCGTGGTGATTTATGACGTCGATGGAGATCCCGATCTGGGATTGCCGTTCATCGCGATGGAGTACATTCACGGCCGGTCGCTGAAGGAGCTGCTCGCGCAGGGGGGACGAGTCTCCCCGAGATGGGCTTTCAAGATGGGGGCAGTTCTCGCCGACGCGCTGAGGGTGGCCCACGAATCCGGCATCATCCATCGGGACATCAAGCCCGCCAACATTCTCTTGAGGGTTCCCGACGGAGCTCCGAAGATCGCGGATTTCGGCGTGGCGAGGCTTTCCACCTCGGACCTGACCCGCACCAGCGCCTCGCTGGGATCGCCCGCCTACATGTCCCCGGAGCAGTTTCGCGGCAATGGGCTGGACGGTCGCAGCGATCTCTTCTCTCTTGCCACGGTGTTGTACGAAGCGTTTTCCGGAGGCAGACCCTTCACGGGCGAAGACATTCCTTCGCTGGCGTACGCCATCGCTCATGAGCCGGTGGAGCCGATCACGCGGAGGATCGAGGATATCCCCCCGGGTCTGGATGAGTTCTTCGAAAGGGCGCTCGCCAAAAATCCGGAGGATCGATTCTCGGACGGCGGCGCGTTCCTGGCCGCCTTGCAAGAGGCGGCAAGCTCGCAGCCCTCTCTCGCGGAGAGCGGGCTTTACGAAGCGGGAGAGGCACGGGAGGCGGACCCCGCCGAGCTCGCGGAATCGGAGTCCCGTTCGTCTGCCGATTCGGCGTCCGGCGAGATGCCCGTTCGCAGGCGCAGGGGTCGGTTCCTGGCGATGAAGCTCGCGGCATGGGCGGTGCTGTCCCTATCGCTTCTGGGAGGCGCGACCTTCTGGCTCCTTCGTCCCGCACATCTGAAGCTCGACGCAAAGAGCAGCATCGAGACGGGGCGATTGAGCCTGCTCGTGGACGGCCAGGAGGTCTATACAAGGCAGCTCTCGGCCCCCAGGCAGGGGAATCATGTGTTTGGCAAGCTCCTCGGCCGGGATCAGGAGACCTTTCAGGACTGGATCAAGATTCCGCCCGGGCGGCATGAGGTGGCGGCCCGGGTCCTCTCGGAGGGGGCAGGACCCGACTTTCGGGACTCGATCGTGGTGGAGCTCAAGGCGGGTGAGACGCGGACGCTCAGGATGAGCGCCGGACGCTCCTTCGGCGCGCCGGTTTCGCTGAAGCTTGACTGAAGCAGGGGTCTCGCGCCTGCCGCGCGAGAACACGACAGGAGGACCCCATGAAAAAAGACAAGTCATCCAACTTCGCCGAGACCACCGAGTTCGACTCCCGCCTGGGCCGGCCGCGACTCAAGGAAGGGCTCGTCAAGAGCGACACGGGAATCTTCCTGCGCGTCGAGCAAGGCCCCGGCGCCGGGCAGGTCTTCACGCTCTCCCCGGGCGGAGTGTATCTCATCGGGCGGGAAGGAGCGGACATTCCGCTCGACGATGAGAAGGTGTCCCGCAAGCACGCCGAGATTGGACTCTATGGCCCCGGCGCCTTCCTGGTGCGGGACCTGGCGAGCACCAACGGCACGCGGCTGAATGGCAAGAGGATTTCGGACAAAGCGAAGCTGAATCACTGGGACGAGATCCGGGTCGGGGACACGGTCCTGCGCTTCGCCGTGATCGAAGGCTCGGTAGCCGTAGCCGCTTCCTAGAGCGCCTTCACGGGATTCCCGGCCGGGATCCCAGGCCGCCCATGCCGCCGGTCCTACCTGGCCTTCTCGATCGTGAACTTCCCGAAGGCGAATCCCAGGTCCACGCCTCGGCCCGTGCCTTTCAGGGCGAGAGAGACTTCTCCTTTGGTCATTGCTTGAGCGCTGGACGACTTCCCCGCTCCGACGTGAGCCTCCGATTGGACGTAGGAGCCGAACAGCTCCTCGATGTTCCGGGCGCCCGAGAAATGTCCGATCCCGTTGAGAATCTCGGATTTCCCGAAGGTGATCCCGCCCCCGGTGCTCTTCACGTTGACTGACGCCTTCTGGCCGTTGCTGCAGGTAATCGTTCCCGTTCCCTTGGCCGTCTTGTAGAACGCGGACCATCCCTTGAGCTCGAATTTCATGTCACACTTGGTGACGTCCGAGGTGGGGAGGTCACGCTCCTGCGCCTCGGGCTCGTCCAGGCCGCTCATGCGCGCCTGAGGCGCGCTGGCGGAGAAGAATGCGAGCAGGGCCGCGGTTTGCAAGACGGCAAGACCGGCTTTCGCTGGGTGCATGGCTGCTCTCCTCGAATCCATTGCCCACCGCATGCTGGCGCCATCCTGAATACGGTTCAAGACGGCCTGGTCTGAAACGCTGCGGCAGGTAGTGTAATCTATTCGGCCCATGGGCGCGCCCGAGTCACGTGGACTTCAGTCCATCTTCCGGCGCATCGTCGCGTGGCGCTGGCGAATCCTGGCTTTCTATGCCCTCCTCTTCCCCGCCGGCCTGCTCCTGGCATCGCGAGTCGAAAGCGACCACTCTGTCGCGCGGCTCATCGTGCGCAGCGACGCCGATTACCGGAACAACGAAGCCTTCCAGAAGCGATTCCCCGAGGGTGAGCACGTGGTCCTTCTGGCGGAGGCGCCCGATCCATACGACCCCGCGGTCCTGCGAAGGGTCGCCGAAATCGAGGCTCGTCTCGCAAAGATCCCGCGGGTAGAGCCGTTCTCCGCCCTGACCCTCTTCGGGAGCGCTCATCCGGGCTCTCCTCCCGTCGAGCAGGATGCCGAGGGCTTTCGGCGCTTCGCGACCGGCACGGACCTGCTTCGCAAGCAGGGGCTCGTGGGCCGGGACTTTCTTGGGATTTCGCTGGAGCTCCATGTCGGGGACGTTGCGGAGCGGGACAAGACCCTTGCCGCCGTGGATCGGGCGGTTGGCGCGGATGCGTCGCCGCACGGGCCGCTGACCGCGCTGCGGAAGATCGGCGAGCCTTACGTGAACGCCTATCTCGAGGCGGAGACCACCGGCGCGAGCCGGACGTATTTTCCGCTCTTCGGTCTCTTCATCATCGTCGTCAACCTGTCCCTTTATCGCTCCTGGCGCACGCTCGTCGCGTTCCTGGTCACGCTCGCCGTGTGCGTGACCCTTACCATGGCGGCCGCGAGACTGGTCGGGTTCGTGTCGACCATCGTCTCTTCCCTGGTGCCGCTCACGATCCTGATCACCTGCACGGCGGCTTTGGTCTACATCCAGTCCCGGTTCGCGGAAAACCCTGAAGGGAACGACCCGGCGGAGCATCAGATCTTCGCCCTGGCGAACAAGTTCCTGGCCACCACCGCCTCCATCTTCGCCGCGGCGACTGGCTTCGCGGCCCTGGCGGTCTCTCGCATTCGCCCCATTCGTGAGATGGGACTCTGGGTGGCCATGGGGCTCCTGCTGACCTGGGTGGTCGTTTTCACGCTCTTCCCCGCCCTCCAGAAAACCCTTCGCACGCCGACCCTGCGGAGGCGCACCACGGCGGGCAGGGTCCTCCTGCGACTGATCGACTCCCTGCCGCGCTTCTCGTATCGCTGGCGGTGGATGATCGTGCCGCTTTCGCTGCTCCTGATGCTGGCGGGAGTCCTGGCGCTGACGGGCCTGCGCGGCAGCCTTCCTCCCATGAGACTGGAGACCGATACCCTCGACTACATCGATCACAATCTCCCGGTCTACCAGGATACGCGGCGCTTCGAGCGAGCCATCGGGGGACTCTCCGTGATGCAGGTCTGGATCACGACCCCTCAAGGCGATGTGTTGAAGCCCGAATTCTTGCGGGGGATGGAGGCGTTCGCCCAGGCGCTGGAGCGCGACGCGCGCGTGGGCTCCGTGACGGGCCCCACGACCCTGTTGCGTTGGGCGCGATACCTCTCGGGCGGTGGGGATCGTCTTCCGGAGGCTCCGGAGGAATGGGAATCTCTTGCTGCACAAATGGAGGGCCTCCTGCTGAGCCAGACGGCCGTCCGTGGCTTCATCGACACGAGCTCTCTCTCCGATGCCCGTCTCACCGTGATCTACCGGGGCGGCGATTTCGCGGGAGTCGAGGACTTGAAGCGGATGGTCGCCTCCCTCTGGAGTGAGGTCGTGGCCACCCATCCCGCTCTCTCCTCGTGCAGGATGCGGGTCGTGGGGCAAGGGCTGCTCCAGGCGAAGATCGCGGAATACCTGGTCCCGACGCTGACCGAGAGCTTCCTGCTCACGGCGCTCATCATCTTCCTGGCGTTTCTCTTGGTCTTCCGGAGCCCGGCGGCCCGCCTCCTCGCGATGATCCCCTCGGTGTTCGCCATCCTGGTCATGTTTCTCGTCATGCGCCTGACGGGCATTCCTCTCAACGTGGCCACGATCCTGATCGCCTCCACCGTGCTGGGGGCTTCCGAAAACGATCAGATCCATCTCTTCTACCATTTCCAGGAGAAGCGAGCGTCAGGAAGCATCGAGGAAGCGCTCCGTCACACCTTGCGAATCGCCGGCCGCGCCATTGTCTTCGCCACGTTCATCAACGCCAGCGGCTTCCTCGCCCTCGCTCTTTCCGGCCTTCCTCCGATGCGACAGTTCGGAATCATCTCCGCCAGCGCCTTCGTCCTCTCGATGATCGCGAGCTTCACCGCCCTCCCTGCGGCGCTCTGGATCTTCTTTCGAGAGAGGCCCGACTCGCACCTCGAGAATCCTCCCGTCGCCGCTGGCGGCGGGTGAAGCCGGGTTTCAGGAGGTCGAAGGAGGGAAAGGAATCAGCGGTCTTCGTACCAGTATGTGCGGATCCAGCGATGCAGCCTGCGGCGTGAAAAGAGGAAGGCCCAGGCCACCCCGAACATCCCCGTCAGGTAATGCCAGTCGCCGTGGCGATCGAATTTCCGCGTGGAGGCAACAGCCTTGGCGCCGCGAATCCGCTCGAAGCGCTGGCCGCGACTGCGTCCAAGCCTCTTCAGGTCGAGCAGAAACTGGACGTCCTCGGCGATGAGGCGTTCTTCGTTATAGCCTCCCACCGCCTCGAAATCCGCGCGCCGGCAGAACACGACTCCGGTGTCGACGCCCCCGAGCTTGACGATCGGCAGCATGAGTAGGTAGACGAGGCCGATGCCGAGCGACCACCTCTCCATGATCACCCCGGTGGCGCCTCCGATGACACGCGCGTCGGCGAGCGAGGCCTCGATGGCGTTGAAGGTCTCGGGGTGGATGAGGGAATCGGCGTCGACGAACGCCAGGATTTCGGCGCTCGAGGCCCGCGCGCCGCCGTTTCGCGAGGCGGCGATGACGCGCTTCATGACGGGCGCCACCTTGCAGCCGCGCACGCGGGCCACCTGCGCCGTCGAGTCGGTGGAGGCATTATCGGCGACCACGACTTCCACGGCGTCCGTGCCGCCGCGGTATCGCGCCCGTGCCGCCCCGACGCTCGCCAGCAGTCGAGGAAGACACTTCTCCTCGTTATAGGCGGGGATGACGAGGGCGATTCGAGGCGAGGCCATCCTGAGGAACGTGCTGCCCGCTTTTCAGCGACGCTCGGCCGAAAGGGGGATCAGGGCTGTCCCGCCACCGTGCCCGCTTCGGGGGCCACGGTTCCCTTCGCAGTCCAGGCGATGGTGAAGCCGTTCCGGCGCTGGTGCGAGAACTTGTTTTCGCCGTCGAAATGATGGGTCGAATACGCCAGGACGAAGCCCTCATTGGACGTCGAGAACCAGTACTGCAGGTTCTTGACGACGACCGGAGTCGCCTTGTCGGGGCGCAGCGTGGAATCCTTGTCCAGTGTGATCTCCGCCATGCCGCTGGCCATCTTCGCGTGAGAGGTCTTCGGACCATCTTCCCAAACGATGGAGTCTTCGCGGCTTGTCATCTTGTTCCATTTCACGTTGAACACGGTGTTCACGACCTTCTCGATCGCTTGACGCTGGCGGGGAGTGGTTTTCTTGTCGAAGGTCACGACGACCCAGCTCATCGGCATCCCCGGGCCGGGGTTGTGGTGCCACTCGCCTCCGAGATCTCCCGACATCCATACCATCGCGTCGGAGAGATCGACGTCCGCGTAGTGACTTCCCTTCCTGAACTTGTACACGTTGTTGAACTGGCACATGTGCTCGTCCGCCGAGACGCCGAAATAGCAACCGCAGAACAGCGGGCAGCTGCACCCTTCGATGGTGTCCACGGTGACGTCGTAGGTCTTGGAGGAAGAGGGCGGCACGGCAAGGGCAAACACTGCGGCTGCCATGAGGACGGCGACGGCTAGAACTAGTCTCTTCACGGTGGGTCTCCTTCAGAAATCGCGAGTTAGGGGCCCGGGATGCGCGGAGAGTGAATGATACGATTCCATCGCGCCGCATGCAAGATGGTCGGTCTCAATCGCCCGATGCAGGCAATTCGGGGGCCAGGGAGAATGAGACCTCCGCCCGGATTCGCGAGTGATCCGACAGCCAGCTCATCCGTTTTTCGGCGCAGACAGCATGAAGCCCTCGAGAGACCCAGAGGTGATCCAGGGCCATCAGGGGAAGGAAGAATGGCCAGGTTCCTGGCATCCCCTCACCGGCGGCCTCGAATGCCTCCCCATAGTCCCGTCGCAGCTTGCGGAACCACACCGAGTCCCCAGGCGTGTTGAAATCGCCCAGGATCAGGACCGGCCGCCTGTCGGACGTCAGGGCCGCGGCCCGCACCCGCTCGATCAAAGGCCCACGGCTCGAGAACCAGTTCGCTTCCAGGTCGACGAGAATCACGCGCAGGGGGCGTCCCCCGACCTTGACCTCGGCGACCGCCAGGCGGCTTCGCACTCCGAAATTCTCGCGTCGGACGGTCTCGATCTCTCCCCGGACCATGAGAACGAGCCCCTCTCCGGGGGCCTGCACGTCGTATTCGGGGAATCTCGGCCGCCAGAATCGCACGGGATTCGGGCCTCGGACCTGAGCCTCCACCAGTCCGATGACGTCGGCATCTTCCTCACGAAGGGCGGCGGCAATCGAGTCCCATCCAGCCCGTCCGTACTCCAGGTTCCACTGAACCGCCCGGAAGTCCGCCCTTCGGTCCCCGCAGGAATGCTCGAGGCGTCCGAAGACGGCCCAGGATAGGAAGATCGCCGTGGAGAGGACGAAGCTGACGAGAGCGCTGGCGCCTCCCCGATCCCAGCCACGCCGCCGAGGCCATGAGGAGCAGGAGACCGACGACCGGCAGCTGCAGGACGTAGAAGAAGACATCCACGCCTCTCCACTCGTCACGGACCGTGAGACGGATCAGCAGGCCCAAGATGGCGGACACCGCCGCTCCCATGGCAAGCATGCGTGCCGCCCGCGCGGCCGTCATGCGGGATCGGTCGCGAGGCAGGGCCAAAAACTCCAGCGGCGATGCCGTCGGGGGTCCGATTCGGGTCGCGCGCGCTTCCTAGGGAAGGAATCGATCGGTTTGCTCGAGCTTTTCGGGGAGGTACTTGTCGATCACGTAGTTGAGCCCCCACTTCGCCAGCGCCTGCTGCTCGGCACGAACCCCCATCTTCAGGAGCTGCTCGACCGCGCGGACCCACTCCTTGTGGTGCTGGAAGAACGGGTCGTTCTTGATGGCATCCGTGGCGCGCTTGACGTCCACGTCCTTCAAAGGATGCGTGGGCAGCTTGTAGTCGACGATGTCCTGCGGGGTGATGCCGAGGTAGCGGGCCTGGGGAACGCAGAAGTACTCGTTCAGATGGGCGGCATTTCCCGAGCCCACCTTCAGCGTGCGATAGATGTTCGAGATGCCGTAGGGATCGCCGTCAACAAAGACGTAGACCGGCATCTTCCGCGCGTCGGCCAGCCTCCTGATGAACCTGCGGCAGGCTCGAGTCGGAACGCCTCCCATCGAAACGAGGACACAGTTGGCACTCTTCCAGTACTTGTGCTTGACGAGACGCTGAAACATGCCCGCGGTCTCGATCACGAGAATGAACCGGGCTTCGGTCTCGAACTTCAGATGCTCCACGGAGATCGGAATGGAGTAGGCACCGGAGCCGAATTTCGTGCAATCGATGCGCAAAGGCTTCCGGGTCTCCGAATCCCTGTCCACGATGACGAGCTTGCCCGAGACTTCGCCTCCTTTCTCCTCCGGGACGAAGCCGAGCTGCTCGCGGTTGACCTCGAACAGCGCCTCGACGTCGTCCATGACGGCGTCGGATTCCGGCTGCTCCAGGAAGCGCGCCTCCTCCCAGTTCTTGGAGACGTAATAGGCTTCCCGCTTGGTCGCGATGTCGTCGTTCTCCACGAGCTCCTTGGAAAGGGCCATCATGCGCAGCGTCTGGGCGAACGTCTTGACGGTGGAGACGGTCAGCGTGCGCACTTTGCGCCTGCCGCGCATCTCGAAGTGGCCCCGCTTCGGGTCGTACTTGACGTTGCTGAGGGTGCGCATGGGGAAGCGCAAGGAGGGTTTGTCTTGTTTCAGGATGGTCTTGTGAACGTCCGTCGCCGTCTTCTCGATCCGGCGCACCGTCTCGTTTGCCATGTCGCCCTCTCCTTGCGCTTCGTCTCGAAGCGCCGCGCCCGTTACTCGATTTTTCGCGTACGCTCCAACGTGTCGGTCAGGACCTCCACCACCTTGGACTCTTCCTTTTCTGAAAGATGAAGGATCTCCTTCAAGGCGATGCCGATGTGAGGAATGTACAGACGGATGTACGATTTCTTCTTCTCGGCATCTTCCACGCGACGGCGGTGCCGGAGGAACGAGCCCAGCCTCCGCCCGCACTCCTGGAGGGCGAGCTTCAGCTCCCGCAGAATCTCGGGGTAGGCGGCGACCGCTTCCTTGCTCTCGGACGTGAAGGGCACCCAGACGCTTGCCAGGTGGACGAAAAGCACCAGGGGACCCGCGGGAATGGCTCCCTTGCCTTGCTGGAGACCGTAGCTCCTCCAATCGGTGCCGGTCACCGCGCGGGTGATGGCGCAGGCCGACTGCTGATATTGAAGCGGAACGCGGTTCGCGAACCGCCAGAGATCCACCAGCTCTTCCGACGGCAGGCTCCCCCCGTAAGCCAGCCCCGCCTCCACCGCGAAAGGGTTGCCCCGGTACACCGCGGGAGGTCGGGTGGTCGATGTGAAGAACTCGGCCGTCACCATCTGCTTCAGCCCCTGCAGGATCAGCTCCTCCCCGATCGGGACGATGCACTGGGTGGGTGGATTCATGATTCTCACTTTCGGAATCGCCCGAAACAGCGCTTCCACCTGGGGCAGCTTGAGAGAGCGCGGGCGGCTTTCGGGATCGAGACCCGCGGCGGCGGAGATCTCCTCGGCCACTTTCGCGCTCACGCGGGAGAAATCCGTCTGAAGCGCCCCCTTGAGCGAGCGGCCGCGCGTATCTCGAAGCAGAGAAAGGAGGGCGCCCAGCTCCACGCCGTGGGGGTGAGGCTTGATGGCCTGGGGCTCGCGGGGAAGCTCCGAGGTGAGCCGATTCCGATGGAAGTCGTCTCCCTTGGGAGGCTGATAGTGCACCTCCGCATGAGGGTTGGCCAGCGCCGTCTGGACAATGTAATCATCCACGGACCGGCGCCCTTTCTTATAGGTTCCGGCCAGATCCATCTCCACGCGGGTTCCATGACTTCGGTCCCATTCCGTCTCCCGGTCGGTCAGGATCTTCGGCTCGTTGCGCGTGGTGTCGATCTGGATCTCGAAGAAATGGGCGGGCTTCCGCGGGGACGTGCGCGACAGAATCCGGACAGGCTGACCCGTGGTCAGCTGGGAGTACATTCCAGCGGCGGAGATGCCGATACCCTGCTGTCCCCGGCTCTGTCTGAGCACGTGGAATTTGGAGCCGTACAGCAACTTGCCGAAAATCTTGGGGATTTGAGCTCGGACGATTCCCGGACCGTTGTCCGTCACCGACAGCCGGAAGCGATCTTCGCTCAGCTCCGTGATGGCGATCTCCAATCCGGGGAGGATACCGGCCTCCTCGCACGCATCGAGGGAGTTGTCCACGGCTTCCTTGGTCGCGGTGAGAAGGGCCTTGGCAGGGTTGTCGAAGCCCAGGAGGTGGCGGTTCTTCTGGAAAAACTCCGCCACCGAGATCTCCCGCTGCCGGCGGGCCATGCTCTCCGCCGTTTCCCGCTTGCGGATGGCGGCGGCGCTGTTCCTCTTGCCTGGAGATGCCGCCGAGGGAGGCGCCTGGGTCGCGTCTTCCTGGGGCGGGACGGACCCTTTGGCGGGCGGTTGCTCGGCAGGCACTGGTTTCTCCTTCGGGCCCGACACCCTTCCGTCCGGCTGCCCTCCCTGGAACAAGGGCATCTGCTGGATCTTGGCCGACGATTCTCGCCTGCGGGGAGACTTCCCTCGACTCGATGCCGCCTCCCGCGCGATTCGGTCTTTCCTCACTTCGGCATCCCTCCCCTGCCAATGGTTCTCGAATCGTCCGCAAGCCGCGCGGATTGTACCACTTCCGCTACCGAGCCCATCAGCAGCATCGTGCTCCTCGAGGTTGTCTCGCGTCCGCGCTCGGAGTCGGATGGGGCGAACGCAGCGTCCAGCTTGGGTTTCGCCCCCGATCGGGCCGTCATCCGAAGTTGACAGGGTCCTCGCGCGAGTGCGCTCGACAGCAGTTCCTCGAACAGGCTCGCGACGGGAGATTCGTCATTAAGCCTATTTTGTTCAGCGAGATATGAATACACCCTCGGCGTGATGCAGAGTTGGCGCGAAACTCGCTATAGTCGATTCGCGCAGGAGGTGACCCCCATGAAAATGATTCGTAGAACGCTTTGCACCCTAGGAATTCTCGTCGCGATCTTCATGCTCGTCCCCACAGATTCCATGGCCCGTGATCGTCGCCACCGTTACCCGCACGAGCGGATTTTCCGGCATGGACAGCGAATGCATGATCGCGTCTTTCGCCGAGTCCCCCACCGCATGTACTTCTCGAGCCGTGCCAGTTACCGGCCCTACTACTCGGGAAGAGTGTATTTCAGGCCGCACCATCACTATCACCTGGCCTATCGGTTCCCGATCTACGTCGGTGGCTCGGTCGTGTACCGCCCCTCCTACTATTGCGGTGAACACCTCTACCTGAGCGGGGGCGCCAGCTACCAATCCGGCGACTACTACGATGACTACGACGATGACTACTATGACGACTGCAATGACTGCGACGACTGACCCTGTTTCGTAAGACGAGTCTCCCCAAGGGCCCCGTCGCGGCGCGCGACGGGGCCCTTCTTCATTGAACCCCGCCTCCCCAAATCCACATCATTGACACCTTGCCTGGCCGGGTGGGAGACACCATCTGCATCCGCCGATGAATCTTGCCTGCATGAAATCAGGAGCCCGAGGCCTATGCTCGCTCACCGCCGCCGGCGGAGTCCACGTAGATTCGAATTGACCCTATTGCTGTGCCTGCTCCTGGGCGTGTCGCTGCTTGTCGGCTGTGGGACAGGCATCTCGTCGAAGATGCCGACTCTCCGGCTTGCCAAGATCTACAAGCCATCATTCGTTTCGGGAGCGCCCGTCAAGGCGAAGCCGTATCCACGCACCGAGTGGCGCTTCGACCCTCCGTGGACCGGGTGCTTCCCTGGCTCGAGGCGCACCGCAATACGCCGTTCTTCGTTTTCCTCCCCACGATCCCTACCGGCCCTACGCGCCCTATGACACGCAGTGGGCACAGAGCTCCGGTTTCGAGCAGCACGAGCGGGACGCCAAGCGGGTACGAGATTTCATCTCCGATCCGCTCCTGAAGCGCTTCGGGGTGCCGTCCCGCGAGGAGCTGCTCAAGGCCGGGGTCGATGCCCATGCCTACCTGGAGACGGAGCGGGACTGGTATGACGGCTCCGTGCCCGCCATGGACGCCGAGATCGGACGGCTATTCGAGGGCCGGCGCGGCCTCGGAATCGACGAGAGCACCCTGGTCGTCTTCACCTCGGATCATGGGGAAGAATTCTTCGAGCACGGCAGGATGTTTCATGGGCAGTCCACTTACGGTGAGCTGAACCATGTCGCCCTGAT
>DASYRY010000397.1:0-4277 GCA_036004025.1 Candidatus Polarisedimenticolia bacterium
AAGGTCCCCATCCGGATAGGGCCACGGCGCGAGCCGTGGCAATCCGAGCCCCCCGTGCTCAGGAGGCCGCGACTCTCCGCCAGGGAGGCCAGCTCTCGGCACTGGCTCGGCTTGAGCCTGGGGTGGGTCGTCTCCAATCCGTCGATTCCGTCATCCACGAGAGCGTGAATGTTACCAGAAGAAAGGTTCAGGTGGGGATGCGCCAGCACGAGCACGCCACCCGCCTCCCGGGCGAGCCGCTTCGCCTCTTCGAGCGGGATCTGCCGCCGCGAGACGAAAGCCGGACGACCGGGATTGAGATATTTCTCGAACGCTTCCTGAGGGCTCGAGACTATTCGCGAGCGGAACAGGGCGTCCGCCAGATGAGGCCGACCCAGGGAGGCTTCGCCGGCGACGTCGCGAACTCCTTGCATGGTCAGTCGGAGCCCCAGCTGGTTCAGGCGCTCCACGATGCGCTCCGCCCGCTCCGCCCGCGCGCTCCGATAGGCCTGCAGTGCGGTCCGCAGCCCCGGCGCGTCCGGATCGAAGCCGTATGCCAGGAGATGGACCTCATGCCCGCGGAACTCCGCGCTGAACTCGACCCCGGGTACCACCCTCACCCCCAGACGTCGTCCCGCATGCACCGCCGTCTCCACCCCCTGCACGGTGTCGTGATCGGTGAGGCTGATGGCATCCAGGCCGAGGGAGGCGGCCCGCTTCACAAGATCCTCCGGACCCTCGGTTCCGTCCGAGTGCCGTGAGTGGAGGTGCAGATCGGCGCCGCCTTGGATCATGGCGTCAGCGCGCGACTTCCGTGGCCCGCATCTCGCGAATCACCGTGACCTTGATGCGCCCCGGGTACTCCATCTCTTTCTGGATCCGCTGGGCCAAGTCATTCGCCAGAAGAGAAACCTGCGCGTCGTCGATCTTTTCCGGCATGGCGATGACCCGAATCTCGCGCCCGGCTTGGATGGCGTACGACTGTTCCACCCCTTCGTAACTGTTAGCGATTCCTTCCAGCTTCTCGATCCGCTTGGCGTAATCCACCAGCGTCTTGCGGCGAGCCCCGGGGCGCGACCCCGAGATCGCGTCGGCGGCTCCCACCAGAACCGAGATGGGAGACGTGACCTCGATGTCGTCGTGGTGGGACGCAATCGCGTTGATCACCACCTCGTGCTCGCCGTACCGCGTGCCCACCTCCGCGCCAATCTCCGGATGGGTGCCCTCCCGCTCGAAGTCGATCGCCTTCCCGATGTCGTGCAGGAGGCCCGCCCTCAAGGCGAGGGTGGCATCAAGACCCAGCTCGGTGGCCATCATGGCGGTCAGCTTCGCCACCTCGATGGAGTGGTCCAGCACGTTCTGTCCGTAGGAAGTCCGGTACTTGAGACGCCCGAGGGTATGGACCATGCCCTGATGCATTCCCTTGATTCCCAGGTCCCTGACGGTCTCCTCCCCTGCGCGCTGGATCGATTCCTCGACCTTTCGCCGGGACTTCTCCACCACCTCCTCAATCCGGCGCGGGTGGATATTCCCATCCTTCAGAAGCCGCTCCAGGGAAACCCGGGCAATTTCCCGCTTGATCGGGTTGAAACAGGAAAGGACCAGGGTGTCGGGTGTCTCGTCCATCAGGAGCTGGACCCCCGTGGCTTTCTCGAAAGCCCGGATGTTCTTTCCCTCGTAGCCGATGATGCGCCCCTTCACTTTGGCGCCCGGGATGGGGATGCTGGTCACCGACTTGGCCGAGGTGACCTCGGACGCCAGCCGCTCGATCGCCAGCGCGATGATCTTGCCCGCTTCTGCGTCGGCGTTGCGTTGCGCCTCGTCCTTGATCTCCCGGATCATCCTGGCGGCTTCGAATCGGGTCTCGGCCTTCAGGTTATTGAGGAGCATCTTCTTCGCCTCCTCCACGCTGAGTCCGGCAATCTGCTCGAGCTTCCGATTGGTCTCCTCACGAAGCCTCCGGAAGCGCTCCCGGTTCTCGGCGGCCTCCGCTTGCGTCGCCTGGAGCTTGCGTTCCGCCTCTTGGGCTTTCTCGGCCTGCTTGCGTACCTCCTCCAGTCTCTGCTGGAGGTGCCGATCGCGGTCTTCCAGGCTTTGCTGCTGCTTCTGGACCGTCCTCACCCTCCCCTTGAGATCCGCCTCCAGCCGGATCCGAGTCTGCTGCCATTCCTCTCTCGCCTGCAGCATCGATTGCCGCTTGAGCTTCTCGGCTTCTCCCCGGGTGTCCCGCAGGAGATCACGCGCCTCGCTCCGGGCCGCGCTCAGGTGCTTCTTTCCCAGCCGGAGGTTTCCGAGCCAGCCGAGGGCGAACCCCGCGCCGACCATACAGAGACCTCCCAGCAGGAGAATCACGGAGTTGGTCACCATGAAAGTCTCCAAGATGTCGAAGGATCGAGCGGAGTCCTCCCCCCGGCGGGGTTCAGCTTGGTGTTGGTGTCCGCGAGATGGGAGGATCCTAAGGGGCTTCGCTCGGGAGTGGAATGACCTTGGATCTTTGGGATCAGACCGTCGCCGGCTGAGGCGACTTCCGAATCGACTGGGGCCATGCCAGGCTCTCCCTGGCCGGCGGGTGGGGATGAGCAGGCAGGGTCAGTCGGACAGCGCTCCCCGATGTTTGAAGTACCTTGGGGAGGAGGTCACCCATAATCCTAGGCGGGTCCGACTGTGCAGAGGCCGCACCTCGAAAGAGAGGCAATATCTCTGTACCGGAGCGGAATGCAATGGAATCGAGAGGGTCAAGCTCTTGCTCTCCGTCCGATTATCGAAAAATCCCTTGTCCTACATCATCGATGTCTTAAGACATTCATTCCCGCACGGCTGGCAAAGTATAACACCCCGCCTTGAGGGGGTGCAAGGCATACAGGATTCACCTTAGGCTTGGAGCCGTGGCACCCTATCGGCCCGTGACGGCCGATGCTTCCGGGCCGGCCGTCCTGGACAAGGCGACGAGGCCGAAGTGGTCCACGTTGAGGACGATCTCGTCGCCCGGCCTCTCATCGAGATCCCCGGCCGACCAGGGCATGCTTTGCTCGCCTCCACCAAGACGCAAGCTCAGGATGAGCTCACCGTCTGAACCGTAGGCCTTTAGGCTCGAATCACTTGAAATGATGATGTCCTTCCGGCCGTCACCATCGACATCGTACCGGCTATCGACTCGTTGCCAGCCGACATTCCCGAAGAGATCGATGTGCCGATTCGGCCCGAGCGAAAGTCGGGCCTGGAGATCGCGTCCAAAAGGAGGCTGAAATGAGGGGCCGACCAGACGGCCCTGCGCATCCAGGCGGCGAATCTTCTTTCCGACCTTGACCAGGAGCCCGCCACAGGGATCGGGCTGCAGCGCCCGCATCCCTTCCGGCTTCTTCGTCCGCCAAAGCTCCTTCCCGTCCGCCTTCAAGGCGAAGATGGAGTCTCTCGTCTGGACGAGAATCTCCTTGGATCCGTCCTCATCCAGGTCCTGAATCCCCATGATCCGGGGCGATTCTTCCCAGAAGCGCACCCAGTAGTTCTCCCCTTGGGAATCCTTCACCTCGAAGCCCTTGTCCGTCTCGACGATCCACTCGCGCTTTCCGTCCCCATCCAAATCTTCCGCCAGGATCTTGCTGCTCTTCTCCCTTACGGGAATCGAATCAAGGGGCTCACCGGAGGCGCTCCATCTCAGAAGCTTGTCGCCCGAAAGGGCCGCGATTTCGCTTGGCTGGCTTGGCACGGCAGGAGCGAGCAGGACGTCCGCGACCGATTCCCCATGCGGCCGCTCCCAGAGGACCCGGTATCCCTGGGGGGCGCGATCCAGGGTAAGGAAGATCCTGCCGCGGGCCGGCTTACCCTCCAGGAGGGGAGGCAGGATCTCCGAGAGCTTCTCCTCCACGTCGCCCACCCAGAACTGGGTGGGGACGGCGGCGAGAAACCCCTTGCGGTCGATGACGAAAAGGGAAGGGACACCTTCCACTTCGTAGCCGCTCCTTCCCGTCTTTTCGTCGAGCAGGATGCGAAGGTCGAGACCGTGCTTCTTGAGGAAGGCGGGAATTCTTGGGCGGGTATCGGGTTGATCCGCGCTGACAGCCAGGAGGGCCAAGCCCTTCTTCGCCTGCTCTTTCTGAATGCGCTGCAGGACCTGCAGCTCCTTGGGGCAGGCCCCTCACGTCGTCGACCAGAAATTGAGCAGAATCACCTTGCCGCGATAGTCGTCGTACCTCACATTCTTCCCCTCGAGGTCTTTGAACTCGAAGGAACCCGCCTGCACCGGATCGGCGGTCCATTCCCTGCCGGTCGGCTGGTGCCAGCCCACCTCCTTGGAAATC
>DASYRY010000398.1:0-9997 GCA_036004025.1 Candidatus Polarisedimenticolia bacterium
CACGCTGGCCGCTGCCATGCCTGACGAAGTGACCAGCGCAGCTTCGCCTCCTTCCAGGTCCGCGAGCCCCGCCTCGAGCTGCTTCAGCGTGGGATTGCCCCAGCGCGTGTAGAGCTCCGCGGGCGCCACCGCGTCGGAGTATCGTGCCCCCGCCCGCGCGCTGGGAAGCCGGAACGTCGCCGTCTGGTAGATGGGAGGCGCGAGCGACGACGATGTGGCGAGTCGCGAGCCGGCATGAACGCAACGCGTGCTCTCCCCTCGCTCGGGGATTCCCGCCGAGCGCCGTGACCTGCGAGGCATGAAGGACTCCTTCTTCAGGGTGATGGTTTCTTCAGGATTTCACGCGCCTTCTCGATCGATTCATCCTCGCCCGCAGGGACGTCGGGAATGACTCCTCTTCCCTGGAGCGAGTCGCCGCCCCTGGTGAGACTCTCCACCGCCGTCACGAGCATCATGGGGCCTCCCGGGAGAAGGCGGCTGATCTGCCCCACGCCCTTTCCGAACGTGCCTTCTCCCAGCACCGTCGCGCGGCCGTTTCCCTGCAGCCCCGCGGCGAGCTTTTCGGCGGCGCTGCCGGTGCGACGGTCGGTGAGGATGACCATCGGCTTCCTCTTGACCGACGGCCGGGTCTGCGCGACCTTCTGGACCTCTTCGCCCGACGCGGTGCGCTGAAGTCCCAGGGTCTCGCCGGACTCGAGCAGCATGCCGGCGATCGCGTCGGCCTCCGAGACCAGCCCGCCCGCGTTGCCGCGCAGATCCAGCACGAGCCCCTGCTGCATGGCCATCTTCTCCAGTGCCTTGCGGATCGCCTCGCGCGAGGAGGGGTCGGAGAAGTTGGTGAGCCTCAGATAGCCGATGTCCTCCCCCAGGTCCCGGGTGAACACCGTGCCGCTGGTCGGCAGCGGCGCGCCGGCGGAGTCCTGCTCGAGCTTTTCCGAGCGGGCCCGCAGGTAGAGCGTCTCGGTTTCCTGGGTGCTCCTCAGCCTCGTATAGGGATCTCCGAGAGATTCGAGCATGGATGCCACGGCACCGTAGGCCCGCGCGGGCGAGGCATGCGGATCGGTGAATCGGTCGCGAAGCGCCTGCCAGTCCTGGCCGTGAAACGCGCGATCCAGAAAGGTGTCGCCCGCGAAGGACCAGGCGAGCCGATAGATCAGCTCCGGAAACGGCGGGAGGTCTCCTTCGAGCGCCTGCCGGGCCGCGGGGCGGTCCCCCGCCGCCGCAAGGGCCAGCGAGAGCTGAAAGCGGGCCACTCCCAGCGAATCGGCCGGATCCAGGAGAAGGGCGCGGGAGAGATCCTTCGCCGCACCGGCGTGATCTCCCGCGACACGTCGCGCCGATCCGGCGAGCTGCCATCCCTCCGCAAGACTCGGGACGATTTCCAGTGCCTTCTCGGCCTGCTCCACCGCGCCTTTCCCGTCTCCCGCCTTCAAGAGCCGAAGCCCCTTCTGCAAGATCGGCCAGGGAGAACCTGGATCGAGCTGCATCGCCTTGGCCAGCAGCGCGTCAGGATCCTCCCCCGCGCGACCCAGATTGGCGGACAGCTCGGAGAGCGCACGCGCCACGTCTGAGCGATTCGGGAATGCCTTCCAAGCCTCACGGAGAATCTGCATCGCCTCGCCCCTGCGACCCGTGGTCTCCACCAGACGCGCTCGAAGCAGGGCGTCTTCGGCCCGGCGCGCCTTGTCGCTCTGCGCCGCGCCCGAAGTCTTTTCCGCAAGCAGCTCCGCGACGCGCTGCGAGGACCCGCTCGCGAGCCTCGACAACCGGGCGGCGATCTCCGGATCCCCGGGCGCGGCGCGGAAAGCCTGCGCGTAGACGCGCAGCGCCTCGGCGGTCTGTCCTGCCTCCTCCCGCGCCATCCCTTCGAGCAGCCGTCCGGCGCGAGGCTCCATTCCCCCGGCATCGCCGCGCCCGAATGACTCCAGTCTCTTCGCGAGCCGGCTCGATCGCTTCCAGCTCAGGACGAGCATGAGCCTCGCCGTGGGATCCGCCGGGTGCTCTCGCGCCGCCTCCTCCCAGATTCTCGCTTCCGCCGCATCGTCGGATTGCAGCCTCGCCAGATAGGCGACGTGGTACAGCGCCAGGAGATGCTCGGGCGCCGTCTTGGGAATCTTCGTCAGCTCGGCGCGCGCCTCGGAGGGGCGGGGACCGCGCTCCAGCGCGAGCGCCCGCAGGAGACGAAGATCGCTGCGCGAGCGATCGCGCTTCAGCCCTTCCATGGCCGCTTCGGCCGCGGGAGAGAACTGCCGCGCGTGATAGCGAAGCCGAGCCAGCGAGACCCAGACGTCGGCTTGGGCGCCGGGGGCCCTGGCGGCCTGCTCTTCCTCGCGAAGCCGGGCCGCGAGATCCGCGGCTTCCTTCAGCTCCAGCTCGAATGTGGAGTTTCCAGGAGAACGGTCCCGCGCCTCGGAAAACGCCTTGACCGCCTCGTCCACCTTCCCCTCGTCCATCAGGCACTTCGCGAGAGACTCCCGCATGCGTGAGCTGCCCGGATAGCGCGGCATCGCTTCTGTGAGAAGCTGCGCAGCCGCCGCGGGATCCCCCGATTCCCGAAGCGTGTTCCCCTGCGCCACGACCAGCGGCTCCGACTTGTCGGGCGGAACCGACGCCATCCCCTCTCCGAGGCGCGCCAGTGCTTCCTCGAACCGGAACGACTCTCGAAGCAGATCCGCGAGACCGACGTGGGGAAGCGGATCGGCGGGGCGAATCCGTCGGGCGGCGAGGAACTCCTCTTCGGCCCCGGACGTCAGGCGCCGGCGTCGCAGCGAATCGGCGAGGAACAGATGGGCCTCGTAGAGCCCGGGCGCGCGTCTCAGGACCTGACGGTAGCTCTCGGCGGCGGCGGCGTAGTCGCCCCGCTTGCGCTCGTCCGCCGCCCGGTGCATCAGGGTCAGGATCGTATCGGCCGGGTCGCCTCCGGCTGCGGCGGACGGACCTGGAGATGCGGTGAGCGACAAGGCGAGCAAGACTAGGATGGCGGTGCGCAAGACCACTCCGAGGAGGCCCACTTGGCGCGGGTTTCCTACGATATCCTCCGGCACGAGACTCGGTCAAATGGGACGATTCGTGTTTGACGGGGCGCCGGGGACTTCACTACAATGTAGGACTGCCTGGGCCACGGTCGCTGCACCGTGGCCTTTTTTCTTGTCAGGAAGCCTTCAGTCTCTATGGGCAAGTACGTCAACATCAAGGTGATTGACCGGTATCGCAAGTCCGGTCACGAGGACGAGTCGTTCTCCCTCAAACGCTTGCTCGTCGGCGATCCCCTCGCCACCTCCGAAGCTTCGCACCAGAGGATTTCCAAGACGGTCGCGCTGGCGGTCTTCTCCTCGGACGCCCTCTCCTCCACCGCCTATGCCACCGAGGAAATCCTGCTGGCGCTCTCCGCGGGCGGCGCGGCCGCACTGGCCTGGGGGCTCCCGGTCGCTTTCGCGGTCGCCACGCTGCTGGTCATCGTGGCCGTCTCCTATCGCCAGACGATCTACGCCTACCCGTCCGGGGGAGGAGCCTACATCGTGGCGAAGGAGAACCTCGGGGTCGGCCCGGGGCTCGTCGCGGGCGCCGCCTTGCTCGTCGATTACGTGCTGACCGTCGCGGTGAGCATCGCGGCGGGAGTCGCCGCCATCACCTCGGCGTTCCCGCCTCTCTACGAGCACCGGGTGGCATGCGGAATCGGGATGGTCGCCTTCATCACGCTCGCCAATCTGCGCGGCGTCCGGGAGTCGGGCGCCTTCTTCGCGCCGCCGACCTACCTGTTCATCTTCTCCGTGGCGGCGCTCCTCCTCGTGGGCTTCTTCAGGACGCAGGTGCTGGGGATGGCGGGGGCGCCCTCGCCGGCGCTCGAGGCCGCCGAGCCGATCACCATCTTCCTCCTGCTGCGGGCCTTCTCCTCCGGCTGCACGGCTCTGACCGGGGTCGAGGCCATCAGCAACGCCATCCCCGCCTTTCGCCCGCCTGAGTCGAAGAACGCGGCCATGACCCTGGCTTGGATGGCGACCATCCTCGGCTCGCTCTTCCTGGGAATCACGCTGCTCGCCCACCGGCTGAACCTGGTGCCCCGGCCCGAGGAGACGGTCCTCTCGCAGCTCGCCCATGCCCTCTTCGGCGGCGGGGCGCTGTACTACACGGTGCAGGTGGCGACGGCCATGATCCTGGTCCTGGCCGCCAATACCAGCTTCGCCGATTTTCCCCGCCTCGCATCGTTCCTGGCCCGGGACGGCTTCCTGCCCAGGCAGCTCGCGAACCGCGGCGATCGGCTGGTCTTTTCCAACGGCATCATCGTCCTGGGCCTCCTCGCCTCGCTGCTCCTGGTGATCTTCCGGGGGCAGACCCATGCCATCATCCCGCTCTACGCCGTGGGAGTGTTCCTCTCGTTCACCCTCTCGCAGTTTGGAATGGTGCGCCACTGGTACGACAACCAGGAACCGGGATGGCAGGCGAAGATGCTGGTGAATCTCACCGGAGGCATCACCACCGGAGTGGTCACGGTAGTCGTCGCCGGAACGAAATTCACGCACGGGGCCTGGACGGTCGTCTTGCTCATCCCGTTGCTCGTCACTTCCTTTTACGGGGTGCGAAACCACTACCGCTTCGTGGCGAAGGAGCTTTCCCTCGAGGGCTACCACGCCAAATCGCCCAAGGGTCACGCGGTGGTCGTGCTGATCTCCGGCGTGCACCGCGGAGTGCTGGAGGCTCTCGAATACGCTCGGGCGCTCTCGCCCAACGTCACCGGGCTTTCGGTCGAGATCGACTCGAAAGCGACGGAGAGGCTGCGCGACAGGTGGAGGCAATGGGGCATGGGAATCCCCCTCACCGTGCTCAAGTCGAATTATCGGTCGGTGGTCAAACCGCTGCTGGACTACCTGGACGATCTCAGGGAGAAGAATCCGGATCAGGTCGTCACCGTGGTTCTCCCCGAGTTCATTGCCAGCCGCTGGTGGCACCATCTGCTTCACAACCAGACGGCGTTCCTGATCAAAGGAGCGCTCCTGTTCCGTCCGGGCGTCATCGTCACCTCCGTCCCCCACCACCTCGGCCGTCCCCGGACCTAACGCCAGGCTTGCCCACGCCCTTCACGAGCCCGCGCAGAAGACCCGTGTCCCCAGGCATGGATGGCCCGCCCCCGCGCAGCGTTCCGCCGCAAAGGCTGTCCTGCTCTCATGGAAGGGATCAGCGGTGGGAAAAGATTTGGTCGAGAGTCTCGCGGACGGCTTGGAGGTCGAAGGGCTTCACGAGACAGGGACAGCCCGTCTTCTTGAAGAAGGCTTGAGTGGTGGTGCTCGACGCGTCGCCCGTGGAGAACACGAAGCGGTTCGCCATCTCCGGCTTCTCGCGGCAGACGTTCTCGTAGAGGCCCGAGCCGTCCAGACCGGGCATCTTGAGATCGGTGATGACGGCGTCGTATCCCTCCGAAAGGATCTTGTCCAGCGCCTGTCTCCCGTCCCGCGCCGTCTCCACCTTGTGACCCGCGGTGCTCAGGACCTCGTTGAGCAGATCCACGATCACCTCTTCATCGTCCACCACCAGGATGTTTCTCGGAGTCTCGTGGACCTTGGAAGGCGCGACCTGCTTCTCCTCCTTCGGCTCGTCGGGCACCTCGAGAATCGGTATCTTGACGGTAAAGGTGGTGCCCCTGCCCACGAGGCTCTCGACCGCGATCTGCCCCCCATGATCCTTGATGAGCCCCTGCGAGAGGCTCAGCCCCAACCCCGTCCCTTTCCCGGATGACTTGGTCGTGTAGAAGGGCTCGAACACTCTCTCGAGCGCGGAGGGAGCGATCCCGGGGCCGGAATCCGAGACGCGGATGAGGATGCGGCTGCCTTCGGTCAGCGTCCGGACCCGAAGCGTCCGCTTCCCCGGGACCTCCAGCATCGCCTGATGCGCGTTGTTGATGATGTTCAGGAGCACCTGCTGGATCTGGTGGTTCACGCCCAGCGTGGGCGGGAGCGCCTTCGCGAGATCGGTCTGCACCTTCACGTTGTCGTCGCGCAGCTGATTGGCGCGCAGATCGAGGACGTTCTCCACCAGCTCGTTGATATCGATCGCCTTGCGCTCCGGCTTGGTGCGCCGCGCGAAGATCAGGAGGTCTTTGACGATATGTTGGCAGCGGTGCGCTTCCCGCACGATGCGCTGCAGGTCCTTATCGATCCGGGGGCTCGCGTTGTTCTTCAGCGCCAGCTCGGCGAAGCCGATCACCCCCGAGAGCGGATTGTTCAGCTCGTGCGCCACTCCGCCGACCATCTGCCCGAGGGCCGAAAGGCGGTCGGAGTGCACCAGCTGTTCCTGCGCCTTCTTGAGGCGGTTCTGCTCCAGACACAGCTCCCGCTGCAGCAAGTTCCGCTCGAGCGTCACCGCGGCGGTGCTCGCCATCATCCGCACGGCGGAGAGATGGAAGCTAGGAATCTCCGCCTCCCCTTCCGCTTGTCTGAGCGTGAGGTATCCCAACGCCTTCGCCCGCGAACCCGTCAGCGGGATGTAGACGTTCCCATTCTCCTGATGCTGGGAAGCCGCTTTCCCGTTCTCTCCGAACAGACCGCGGACCAGCTCTTTACCCGGCGCGACGCTGTGGAACGTGTCGATCTCCTCCTCGTCGAAACCGCTGAAGAACCACTGGAAACCTTGATAGTCCTGGTCGAGCAGCGTCAGGACCGCGCGACGATAGGGTGTGTGATGCCGGATCGCCTCCATCAGCCCACGGCACGCCCGCTCGACGTCCTCGGCCTGCGGGATCTTCGCGGAGCCCGACACGACCGCCTCTGGCAACACCGCGCCTCCCGAAGCTTCCCGAGCCGCAGCCAGCACCGCGGCGAGCAGACCCGATACCCGCTCGATACAACGCACCGACCTCGACTCGAGGGAGTTCACCTCGTGGCGGCCGACGATGGCCACCGCCATCAGCTCTCCGGCGTAGAACAGGGGAACGAACGCCGCGTCCCGCACTCCCACCTTGTAGAGCATCTCCTCTTCCGCGTAATGGCTCTCCTCGCCGATGGCGGACAGGAGCTGGGCATGGCGCTGCGAGATGACGAGCGAGACGCAGGAGCCGGCGACGGGAATCACCGTTTCAGGAAACGAATTCCATTCGGGATAGGCGCCGACGAGGCGGAATGCGGCGATCTCGGGGGCGGGAACGGCGAACGCGATCCGGTCGCAGGGGGCGATCCGAAGGATTTCGTTGGCGAGAAACCGGTAGGGGTTCTCAGGCTGACGTTTTCCTGACACTCCCCCCATCCTCCCGATCCATCTTCCGGTCCCGCCACGAGAACCGGGTGGAATATAGGTTTCGAAAAAGCCAGCGTCAAGATTCCGGAGATTGACGCCGCAGGAGGGATCGGCTAGGTTGGGTTCCTCCTTAGAGAGGGCCGCCCCGCATGATCCGGAAGGTGTATCTTCGCCTCTGGAACGAAGACCGCTACTTCATTCTGGCGCGAAGCGCTTCCCATCATCGGAGAATCGAGCAGCTCCTGCTGCGCGCCGAGCCTCCTTACCGCCGTATCTTCACCCATTTGAAGGACGCCGCCGTCCTGCCGGAGACCAATCTGGCCGCCGCCGTCGGCGCCGCCTGGAACCATCTGTCGAGGAGGACCTATCCGGGTGAAAAGGCCGAGATGCATCTTGCGCTGGCGCGCGATCCCTCCTACGCCCGGCTTCGCCTGCACTCCATGGCCCTCAAGTACGGCGACCCGACGCTGTTGGCCTCGCGCCTCTTCATGAGCCCCTCGCAGGTGAACAAGACCTGGATCGAGGGAAAGCAGGGGTGGGCGCTCTACTGCGCGTACGGCAGGAAGATCACCAAGCGGCCCTTGTGGTTCATCGCCTACCAGCTCGCCGCCCTCGCCGGGCGGGGAGGAGATGCCCAGCGCTTCTCGGCGGTGCTGCGCCTGCTACAGCGGCGTCCCTACAGCTATTTCGACCTGACCCGCCAGCTCGGCCAGCACTGGCATTCGGCTTCCCGCGAGCTGGCGAGGCGCCTGCTGGTCTACCCGCTCCAGGGAAAGTACTACACGAACGCTCGCATGGTTCCCCTGTTCCTGGAGATCTACGACAGGGCTCGGGCGCGCGGGATTCGCATCGAAACGCGCCGCTGGGAGGAGGGAAAGTGCGTGATCCGCTATAGCGACGGCAGGCGCTACCGCATCGGGCAGACCGACTTGGTGGGAGGGCTCTACGACCTTGCCGGCTCTCTGGGAGGCAGGGACGCTTACGGGCTCCGTGGGATCCTGCGGTACCTGAAGGGAAATCGTGAATTCAGCCTGGATCGCCTGAGACTGGAATCGGGGCGGCGGGACGTTTCCTATCCGCTCCAGAAGCTGCGCGATCAGGGCCTCGTAATTGCGCGCAAGAGCGGAGGCTACCGCGTGGTGGTGCCGCTGGAGACTTCGGTCCGATTCTACGAGACGCTGCTGCGACCCACGCGCCCTGCCGCCTCGCGACGCGCCTCCCTGACCGCACCCGCGAACTGACTCCCGCGGGCCGCAGGCGGATCAGGCCGCGGGAGGAGCGCCTTCCGGTTTCGTCTCGCCTGCCGGCACCGCTTTGGCCTTGGCGCGCGCTTCCATCTTCACGACGTTGCGGCGGCGGCGCTGCGCGCGCTTGATCCGCTTCTTCGCCTCCCGGGTCTTCTGCGGGTCCTTCTCACCCTGGGCGGATAGCTTCTTTTTGAGTCGAGCCACTCTTTCCTTCAGCGTTCCTGCCTTGATCATCAAGTTTCTCCTCGTATGCGACCTTCCTCGGAAGCCGCTATCATCGCACTTCCGGCACCATCACACCAGCGCCCGGACGTGCCCGCCGTCCACCAGCAGGGACGCCCCGGTGATGTAGCCGGCCCGCTTGGAAGCCAGGAACGTGATGACGTCGGCGATCTCCTCAGGCCGGGCGAGGCGTCCCATGGGGATGCTCTTCTCCCACTCCCGGCGAATCTCGGGGACGCTGACGCCGCGCTTCGCCGCGAGCGCCTGGGAAAGCTCGATCAGCCGCTCCGTGTCGGTGTATCCCGGGCAGACGCAATTGACGGTGATGCCGAAAGGCGCGACCTCTCCCGCGAGGGTTTTCATGAAGGCGGTGAGACCGGAGCGATACGTGTTGGAGAGAATGAGCGTCTCGATCGGCTGCTTGACCGCGAGCGACGTGATGGTCACGATGCGGCCCCATTGCCTCTCCCTCATCGGTCCCAGCACCATCCGGCAGAAGCGGATGGCCGACTGGAGAGTGAGCTGGTGGGCGACGTTCCAGGCCTCTTCGGGAAGGTCCTGAAAGCTCCCCTGCGGCGGCCCTGCGGCGTTGTTCACCAGAATGTCGGGCGGGCCCAAGCGCTTGATCGTCTGTGCCAGGAACTCCCCTACGTCGCTTTCGCTGGTCACGTCCGCCGGCAGATAGAAGACCTCCGACTTCGCGACCTTCTTGATCTCCTGCGCGGCGGCCTCCAGGTTCTTCTCGCTGCGCGCGCATAGCGCGAGCTTCACCCCTTCACGGGCCAGGCTCAGCGCCGTCGCCCTGCCTATCCCCGCGCTCGACCCGCAGACGACGGCCACTTTTCCACGGATTCCGAGATCCATGCCCTTCCTCCGCAACGCCCCACGAGCCTACGCGCGCTCGGAGAGAATTTCCATCACTCTGCGATGCAGGCGGCCGCGATACCGCAGCCCGGCCGAGCCGGATGACTCCATCGCCTTCGAGATGGGGCCGGCCAGCTTGGCCAGAGGCACCCACTTCGCCTCGCGAATCTCGCGGCGGTCGCGCGGCACCAGCTCCGTGGCGAGCGGATGCGCCGTGAAGACGTGGGTCGTCCATCCGATCTTCTCCCCAAGGTGCGAGAAATCCACCTTCATCCTCAGGACGTAGCGCTCGAGCCGGACTTCCACGCCCATTTCCTCCATCACTTCCCTGGCGATCCCCTGTTCCATCGTCTCGCCGGGATGCACGCCCCCGCTCGGGGCCCGATAGACCCCCCGCGGATAGCCATGCTTCGCGATGACCGCCAGATCCTCTCCGCGCC
>DASYRY010000399.1:0-6551 GCA_036004025.1 Candidatus Polarisedimenticolia bacterium
CAGCTTCATGGGGTTTTCCTTCTTGGGGTTCTCCGGCCCGATCGCCCCTTGCTCGCGGCCGGACGGCCTACGCGCCGCACCAGTCGCCGATCCACCTCCGGCGGGACCAATCCTGCCACGCTCCCCCCGAGCCTTGCGACCTCCTTCACCAGCCTCGACGAGAGATAAGAGTACGCTTCGCTGGGCATCATGAACACCGTCTCGATCGAAGAATCGAGCCGCCGGTTCATGAGCGCCATCTGGAACTCGTACTCGAAATCGGAGAGCGCGCGCAACCCACGGACGATGACGCGCGCGCCCTGGCGCGTGGCGTATTCCACGAGCAGCCCGTCGAAACTGTCGATCGAGACGTTGGGGATGCCCGCCGTCGCCCTGACGAGAATCTTCCTGCGCTCCTCGAGGGTGAACTGCGGCTGCTTCTCCGGATTGCGCAGGATTGCGACCACGATCCGATCGAACAGGCGGCTGCCCCGGCGGATGATGTCCAGATGCCCGTTCGTCACCGGGTCGAAGGAGCCGGGATACACGGCGCAGACGTTCACCCTCTTCCATCCTTCCAAGAGCCCGTTCTACGACTCACCGTCCGCGCTCCACCATCTCCGCGGCGTGACGGAGGGTCAGTTCGGACACTCGAGCACCTCCGAGCATCCTCGCCACCTCCCGCACCGCGCCCTCCCGATCCAGACTCTGCACGCCGACCTCGGTGCGGCCGTGGCGGACCCGCTTGGTCACGCTCAGGTGGTGATCCGCCAGGGAGGCGATCTGCGGCAGGTGGGTCACGCACAGGACCTGGCCTCCGCGACCCAGATCCCTCAGCTTGCTCCCCACGGTCTGGGCCACGCCTCCGCCGATCCCGGCGTCCACTTCGTCGAACACGCGGGTGGTCCCTTCTTTCCCCTTCTGCAGGACCAGGTGGATGGCCAGCATGATCCTCGAAGTTTCTCCTCCCGAGGCGGTGCGCGAGACAGGCCGGTGCGGCTCCCCGGGGTTGGCCCTCAGGAGGAATCGCGCGCGATCCCACCCCGACGCGCCGCAGGCCACCGGCACGGAGTCGCGGGTCACTCGGCTCTCGGCATTCTCCTCCACGCCGAGCTCCACGCGGAAGTCGGTGCCCGCCAACCCCAGCTGCGCCAGCTCCTTCCCCACCGCGGCTTCCAAGGAGCGGGCTGCCTTCGAGCGACCCTCCGAGAGCGCCGCGGCCTGCCGCGCGCAGACCTCCGAACCGCTGCGAACTCTCTCTTCCAGGGCCTGGGCCGAGAGCTCCGACGACGTCAAGGTTTCCAGCTCCGCCTCGCGCGCCTGCTGGAACGAAAGCAGGGCTTCCTCGTCGGGGCCGTATTTGCGCAACAGGCCCTCGAGACGAGATAGCCTTGCCTCGATCTCGTCCAGCCTCCCCGGGTTCTCCTCTTCCTCCCGGCCTGCCTTTCGCATCACCTCCGAGAGCTCTTTCAGCGCGAGCTTCGCCTCTTCCGCGCGCGGCAGGGCCGCCGCCACTTCGGAGTCGTAGCGTGCCAGCTCCCTCCCGGAGAGCAGCGCCGCTTCCAGCGATCCGAGAGCACAGACCTCGCCTTCATAGAGCGCTTCGACTCCGGATCGCACCAGCTCCAGGATCCTGCCGCGATTGCGCAGCCGGTCTCTCTCCGAATGGAGCGATTCCATCTCGCCCCTCTTCACGTCGGCCTTGTGAATCTCATCCACCTGGAAACGGAGCATGTCCAGATGGCGCTCCCGCTCCAGACGATCCCGGGTCGATGACTCCTGCTGCCGCATGGAGATACGCAAGGCTTCCCAGGTCTGGCGCATCGTCTCCAGCATCTCGGGACGGGTGCCATAGCGATCCAGGAGGGGAAGGTGCTCGGAGGGCTGGAGCAGCCTCTGGTGCTCGTGCTGCCCATGAAGATCCACCAGCGTCTCCCCCAGGCGGCGAAGGTCGGCCAGCGTCGCCAGCTTTCCGCCGATGAAAGCCCGGCTGCGACCCTCGGAGAGAATCTCCCGGCGAAAGATGATTTCGTCTTCTTCCGATTCCCAGCCGCCGTCCTTCAGGATCGGCCGGAGGTTGTCGTGGCGCGCGAGATCGAAGACGGCTTCCACGCAAGCGGCCTTCTCCCCCGAGCGCACGAGATCCGGCCCGGCTCTCTCGCCCAGAAGAAGGGCCAGGGAGTCGACAAGAATCGACTTGCCGGCTCCCGTCTCGCCGGTGATGACGGTGAGGCCCGGAGAAAACTCGAGGGAGACTTCACGAATGACGGCCAGATTGAGGATTCTAAGGTATTTGATCATCCGTCACATGGCGGGCGGTGGGCATCCGGCCGCGGATGGTAGCATCCACCCCCCAGCGAGTCAAGCCGGTCGAGCGCCAGTACAAATCGTCTATCTCTTTTCCTGCCGTGGCTTTGACTTGGTGATCGCGCTGAGCTATATTTCCGGTTGTCGGGTCGGCTTTTCCCCGCGCGGGCGCCATTCCCGGTCGGCGCCTGCCAGCGTTGCTCAGTCCTCACCTCGACTCCGTCACGGAGGGATCCTTTGACCGCATCGTTCCACCTCTCTGCGTTTCTGCTCCTCCAGGGATTTCAGGGCGACATCCTCCACCTCATCGCCAGCTCCGGCGCGGTGGCTCGGATCGTGCTCGGAATCCTCCTCGTCTTCTCGGTCCTGGCTCTCTCGGTGATGCTCGATCGATTTCGCCTGTACCGGCGTGCGAAGAAGACCAGCCTCGCGTTCCTCGACGCCATGGATCAGACGCGCAACCTCGCGGATTTGCGAGACCGCTGCGATCGATTCCTGGGCAGCCCCCTGGTGATCCTGTTCAAAGCGGGATTTCGCGAGCTGACATCCCAGGCCGTGGGCGGTGACGAGCGACGCTATCCTGCCCCAACCGCCATCGTCTCGGAGGCGCACGTCACCCGAGGCCTGGAAAGGATCCGTCGCGCGCTGGATCGCGCGGCGCTCGCCGAGAACGATCGTCTCGAGGCGTTTCTTCCCGTGCTGGCCACCACCGGGGCCGTGACTCCCTTCGTTGGGCTCTTCGGGACCGTCTGGGGCATCATGACGGCCTTCACCCAAATCGGCGCGCAAGGCTCCGCCAGCCTGGCGGCGGTCGCGCCGGGGATCTCCGAGGCGTTGATCACGACGGCAGCCGGTCTCATTCCCGCCATCTCCGCCGTCATCGCCTACAACTATTTTCTCGGGCGTCTGAGAGTATTGAACTCCTTGATGGACGAATTCATCCTGCGCTTCGCCAGCATCGCAGAGCAGCACCTGGAAAGCGCCTCGATCCCGGGTGCCGTCGAAGCCGGGAAGCGGAGGCTCTAGCCGTGGCCTTCGCCGCTCCAACTTCCTCAGGAGGCCGGCGCGGAAGACGCTCGGCCATGTCGGACATCAACGTCACGCCCCTGGTCGACGTGGTCCTGGTCCTCCTCATCATCTTCATGGTGACGGCCCCCATGATGCAGCGGGGGGTCGACATCCGCCTTCCGAGGGTGGAGTCCGCGGCCGATGCCGAGGAGCAGCGCTTGGTGGTCACGCTGGGGAGGGATCAGCGCATCTATCTCAACGATCAGGTGGTCGGACAGAGCCTTCTGGGAGAGAAGGTGCGCGACCTCTCCCGCAGAACAGGGGTCGACTTCGTCTTTCTGAGAGCCGACCGTGAAGTCCCCTACGGCCGCGTCATGCTCGTCATGGATGCCATCAAGAAGGCCGGCATCGAGAAGGTCGGCCTGGTCACCGAGCCTGGGCCTCCTCCTCGGAGCGCCCGGTGACGGTGGTCCGCCTCACGGTGAGGCCGCCCCGCGGGTACTTTCTCCATTGGGCCTCCCTGTTCGGACTGTCCGTTCTTTTTCATCTCGGGATCCTGGTGGGAGTCATCGTGCTCCCTCGCGTCTTCCGCCCGAAGATCAAATTCCCGGAAATCTACTCCGTCAATCTCGTCTCCCTACCCGCCGGCTCTCCCGGCCCGCGGGAGGCGTCGCCGCCGGCCGCGAAGGTTTCTCCTCCAGCCCCTCCCGCTCCGAAGCCCGCGCCGGCGCCGCCGCCCAAAGCAAAGCCCCAGCCCGCCATCAAAATACCGATGAAGGTTTCTCCCAAGGCGCTCAAGCCGAAGGTCGCCCCCAAGCCTGTTCCCTCCACGAAACCCAAGGCCCGGGAGACCAAGGCCGAGCCCACCAGCGCCCGCGAGGAGAGTGCGGAAACACCCGAGCCACCTCGCGCGCAAAAAGCCGGCACGGGAGGAGACGGCGCCGGCTCGGCTCCCTCGGGGAGCCTGGGAGGACAGGGTTCAGGGACGGGGGGCGGAGGCTCGGGGGGAATCGTGGACGACCCCGCGTTCCAATTCGGCTGGTACGTCTCGAACATCCAGGCCATCGTCTCCAGGAATTGGAGCCAGCCGCTCAAGCCGGAGATCACCGGCTCGTTGGTCGCCGTCGTGCACTTCCGGATTCACAAGGATGGGAGAGTGGACGAAATCGTCCTCGAACGCACGAGCGGCGACTCGGTTCTGGATCGATCCGCCGTCCGGGCGCTGCAGGATTCGAGTCCTCTTCCTCCCCTGCCGTTTCAGTGGTCCAAGGAATCGATCGGGTTCCGCTTCGAATTCGAAATTCACCCTGATTAGCGAGGCATGCCGTCTTGGAGCCATCTCGATTGAAACGATCAGCGTACGCTCTCGCAGTTTTCTGCCTGGCGCTTTTCCTGGGAAGTCTGGCGCGCTCCGAGCCGGACGACATCACCGTGCGGATCTCGGGCTCCTCATCCCGCCAGATCCACCTGGCGTTGCCCGATTTCCAGGCCGCGTCCGCGCCCGGCACGCGCCGCGCGGCGGAGACCATCACCCAAACGCTGCGTGACGATCTCGCCTTCTCGGGGTTTTTCGACGTCGTGAAGCCGAGCCTGTATTCCGACGTCTCCGGCTTTTCCGAGAAGCGCGTCCTCTACAAGGACTGGCTTGGAATCGGAGCCGAGTCCGTGGTCCTCGGAAAGGTGCTCGAGGAGCCGGGGAAGATCGCGGTGGAAGGACGCCTCTACGACAATCGTCAGGAGCAGCTGGTGATGGGCAGGCGGTACCGCGGCGAGCCGGAGGCGGCTCGAAGCATCGCCCACCGGCTCGGCAATGAAATCGTCAAGCAGTTCACCGGCCAGACCGGAGTTTTCCAGACCCGGATCACTTTCGTCTCGCAGGTCGGGCGCGGCAAGGAGATCTTCGTCATGGACTACGATGGGGAGCGGATCAAGAGGCTCACCAACAACGGAAGCCTGAATCTCAACCCCGCATGGTCTCCCGATGGAAAAGAGATTGCTTTCCTCACCTATCGCTCCGGCCGGCCGGAGCTCGTGATCCTCTCGAGCAGCGGCGAGCTCCGCAAGGCGTTCCCCCAAAAAGGGGAGCTTAACCTCGCCCCCGACTGGTCGCCCGACGGGACCCGCATGGCCTTTTCGGGGAGCCGCGAAGGCAACGCCGAAATCTACGTCATGAGGGTTGCGGACGGGCAGCTCACGCGCCTGACCAACAATCCGGCCCTGGACACGTCCCCCTCCTGGTCGCCCACGGGCCGAGAGATCGCCTTCGTGTCGGATCGCAGCGGATCGCCGCAGGTCTACCTCATGGATTCCGAGGGGACCAACGTGCGGCGCCTCACCCACGAAGGCTCGTGGAACGATATCCCCGCCTGGTCGCCCAAGGGGGATCGCATTGCCTTCTGCTCGAGGCAGGAAGGCCATTTCGACATCTATCTGCGGGAGCTGGCGACGCAGAAGACCACGCGCATCACGTATGGTCCTTCCAACAACGAGGATCCCCGCTGGGCGCCCGACGGCCATCATCTGGTGTTCTCCTCGGACAGGAGCGGGAACTTCGACATCTACGAGATGCTCGTCGACGGGACCTCAGTCCGGCGCGTCACCAAAGGAGGGCGAAGCTTCAACCCGGACTGGTCGCGCTGAATCGCGGGGGCTTCCGGAGCGCACAAACTCCTGTGCTATAATCTCCTGCCCCAAACACCTTCGGGGTCGCTGGCGTCGCTCTTTTCAGTCGGTCTCGAGAAACCCAGAGTCTTTTTTCCGACCTCCCCGAGTCGTATCGAACCCTTGCTGGAGGAATCTGATGTCGAAGTGGCTGCGCCGAGTTCTCTTTGCGCTGATCATCCTCCCTCTCTTCGTTTTCGTACTGGGCTGCCCCAAGAAGCCGCCCGTCGAACCACCGGACACCACACCCCCCGTCACGTCGGAGAAGACTCCGGGCGGTGCGGAGGAAATCAAGGAGGCTCCCTTCGTGGAGAGCCCGGGAGGGGAGGAATCCTCGCTCGAGGGAATGACGGACGAGATCCGGCGACTGAACGAGCAGAAGCCTCTCGGCACGGTTTATTTCGATCTCGACAAGTCTGACCTGCGCCAGGATGCGCTCGATCAGCTGAGACGGAACGCCGAGTGGCTCAAGTCGCACGCCGTGTACCGAGTCCGCATCGAGGGGAACTGTGACGAGCGCGGGACCACCGAATACAATCTTGCTCTAGGGGATCGCCGCGCGTCGGCGGTCAAGGGGTATCTCGCCAAGGCGGGGA
>DASYRY010000400.1:0-5704 GCA_036004025.1 Candidatus Polarisedimenticolia bacterium
CGTCCACTCGACGTAGTTCTCGTGCTCGTGATAGCGGCGGAATGAAGTCTGCTCCCACAAGCTCACCACTCCGACGATCGGGCCGGTGGGCTGGCCCGGTGCGGTGACGGATTCCTTGCCTTCCTTCTCCTCGCTTGGGGAAGGATTGTTCCAGTCCTCGAATCCGGATCTCTTCGCGAACACCTTCCGCCTCCCCTCGTTGCGCAGGGTGGAAGTCCGAATCTCATCCTCGACCTTCGAGCTGAGTCCCTGTCCCAGATCCTCCAGCCCCGCAATCCCTTCCTGCTCTGGAGGAGCGTTCGGATTGATGAATCCCTTTCCCGTCGGATCGGCGATGAGGATCCCCCACTTCCCGTCCGGCGCCATCGGATCGCGGAACAGCTTCCTGATGTAGCGGAACCTGCGGGGTCCCGGCTCGATGAGGGATTCCAGAGAAGTGGGGTAGGCGCCTCCGTGCTCCATCTGGTATTTCCTGATGGCCTTGGTGTATTGGTTGCCGCGGAAGATCAGCTCTTTCTCGTTCTCGCGACGCTCCAAAGAGCTCCATTGCTGGGCGGCCACCGTGAGGAAGATCAACATGACCGTGAGGCCGATCATGACGGCCAGCAACAGGTGGCCCGATTCGGAAGCACGCCGTTCCATGTTCACCTCTCTTAGGGAATGGCCGTGGAGAACGTCACCGGCGTGCTGGGGAATCCTCCCCCCTGCAGGGAAGCGCTCAGCTCGCCCGAGCAGGTCTCGGCCCCTCCTCCGCAAACATCGGGGCAGTTGGATCCCAGCCTGAATTTGGCTCGGGCCAGACCCCCGGCATCGGTGGTGACCTGAGTCGGGGTGAAGACCCCGGTCACGGGATCTCCTACGGAATTCTCGGCATTTTGAACGCTGAACGAGACCGCCACACCGGCGATTCCCAGGCCCTCGTCGTCGATGACCTGGGCCACAAGACAGAAACTGTCGCTGCAGGTCTGGAAGGTCGGATCGGTGATGCAGCCAGCGCTCGCGGTGTCCTGATTCAGCAGGATGGAGCTGATGTTCCCGGCGACCGTGTCGAGCGTGAGCGAGCCGGTGGCCGTTCCGGACCTGGCGTTGACCGTGGTGGTCTTCGTGGTCACCAGCGTCACGTGAGCATTCCCCAGATCGTCGGTGCGGATCGGAATGTTCGCGCCCGGATCGCCGCTCGGCGTGAACAGGGAGCCGGCGCTCGAGGAGAAGCGGACGTCCTGATCTTTGAGGGGCACCCCGACGCTGCTGCTCACCGTGGCGATGATATCGGAGCTGCCGGAGCTGCCGGCGCCCCCGAGCAGCACGATGGTGGTGGGGTTCGCCGCAAGCTCGATGGTGGCGCCGTCGGGTGCTATCTGGTCGCTGCCTCGGCAGCTCCAGGACAACGCCCCGGCGAACGTCGCGAGCATGACCGCGCAGGCCGTCGCGAGAGTTTTGAGATAGTGCCCCGTCGTCTTCATGATCGCCCTTGCTCCCTTCCGGGGGAATGGCGCCCCCGACCCGCCTCTACCATTCGGAATAGTTGGTCCCGTCCAGCGCCGTGCCGGGGGCGCCGCTGTGCACATCGTAGATACCGCCGGCGCCCTCGCCATCATCCGCCTCGTCCCCACCGCCCACCATCTCGACCTGCCAGGTCTCGGAAGAGTTGGTGATCGGGTCCACGGGAACCTTCCGGATATAGCCCGCCTCCACGAGGTCCTGCAGCGCGGTCGGGTATTTTCCCTTGTCGGTGAAGTGCTGATCGATCACGTCACGGAGGGTGTAGAGATCTTCCTTCAAGACCGCTTCCTTGGCCTTCTGGGGCGTGTGCCGGAATTGCACCGCGGCCAGGGCCGAGATAATCCCGATCAACGTTACCACGACCAGCAGCTCCAGCAGGGTGAAACCCGATTGCGGCCAGCCAATCGCCCGGCGCACGCTCGGGCCCGCACGCAGGCTCGACAGGTGGCGCGGCATGATGTCGCTTCGAGGATCCTCTCCTGACATGCGCCTCACCAGTCTTGGTACTTGCTGCCGTCGAGAGCGACGCCCCCGTACAGCGTATAGACGTCGTAGACGTTCTGCCGCCCCCAGGACTTGGAATCCGCCTCGTCCTGGTAGGACCTGAGCCCCCACTCGTCCTTGTGCGTGAAAGGATCCAACGGAATTCGCCGGAGGAACTTCAGCTTTCGTGTGGTATTCACCTGCGAGACCCCTTTCACCAGGGCTTCCAGATCCTCGGGATACCCTTCCGAATCGAGTCCTATCTTCTCGATGAGTCCCTTGTCCGAATACTCCTTGTAGAGGTCGATCGCCTCTCGCATCGTCCTCAGCGAGCGCCGCAGCTCCAGCTCTTTCTGGCGCTTGAGCGTGACCTTCGCGACCGGCATTGCGGCCCCCGCGATAATCAGCAGCACGGCGATGCAGACCAGCACCTCGAGAAGAGAAAGGCCTTCCTGCCGGCGATTTTCGAGTTTCGCGATGCCACGACTCATTCGTCTCACCTTCGCCGGGCGCCTCCGGCGCCGAAGCACCACCCGGCCCCGCATCGATGCCCCCGGTGGCTCAATTCTGCTGCACCCCCACGATCGCGCCCGGCGAGAACTGCGCCGGAAGCGGCTGTCCCTGGGGATCCAGGACCGAGGCCTCCGTAAAGGTCAGGCTGGAAGAACCTGCGGCGATCGCCTTGAATTCCAGCGTGCACAGGACCCCACCACCCGCGACCCCCGCGGGGACGCCGATCCGAGCCAGCGCCACGAAGACTTCGCTGAGCGTGGAGGCCTGCGCGTTGAAGATGGTGGAGGCACCGTCCGACTTCAGGAAGCCGCCTTCCGAGCTGGAGACGAACTGCAGGATCTTCGGATCGTACGCCACGTGGAAGGGAATGCTCCCCACGCGGGTGGCCTGATTGATCATCACATTCACCTTGAAGCTGTCTCCCACCTTGGCCATGGTGTTCGGCGGGCTAAAGGTGACCATCGCCGGAGGCGGAGGCGTGGGCGGCGCGGAGTTCTGCGGCCCCCTTCCGGTCCCGCCGGAGTTCGCCGGGGGGGTTGCTCCCTGGGTCGTCTCGCCGTTGGTGGGCGCCTGCGGGGGCGTCGTGTTCTGCGCCGTCGCATCCACGAAGGCTCCTACGGCCGGCGCCGGCGCTCCATCCGCTCCATTGTCTTCCAGAGGCTCCTCTTCCTCGCTCGTCCCGTCGGTCTCGAACGGCGCGCCGAAAGGACTGGTCCGGGAGACTCCCCGCAGCCCCACGTCCTGGTCGGTTCCGATCCAGAGCGGCTCGAGGTCGGCCTCGGTGATGTCGGGGACACGGATGATGTGGGGGGTGAGGGTCAGGACGATATCCGTTTCCTTGCGCTCGCTCTCGGTGGTCCCGAACAGATGCCTGAGCACCGGGATCTGGCCCAGCCCCGGGACCGTGCTGAGCGAAGAACGCTCTTCTTCACGGATCAATCCGGCCAGGAGGTTGGTCTCGCCGTCCTTCAGGCGGATCTGCGTCTCGATGTCGCGACTCCCGATGATCGGCTGCGTCACGCCTCCTCCCGCCGAGATGGTCCCCGCCAGGTTCGACAGCTCCACCTTGAGCTTGAGCGTGATCTCCTTGTTGTGATGCACCCGCGGTTCCACGTCGATGTTGATGCCGACGCTCTGGTAGGTGAACTGCGTGATCGGGGCGAAGACGGCCCCTCCCCCGCCGGTGGCGGTATTGAAGGTGGTCGAGGGCACCGGAATCCGATCGCCGATATGCACCGAGGCCTTCTCCCCCTCCGACACGCGGAGCTGGGGCTTGGCGAGGACCTTGGCGTCGGCGTCGCTTCGCAGGAAGTTGAGGACCACGTTGGGAATCGGCCCCACCGCGTAGTTTCCCAGCTGCTGCAGGAGGCCCATGTTGTTCAGCGGCACGGACGTGCCCGCGGTGTAGCCGATGGTCAGGGACTTTCCCGAGGCCCCTCCCGCGCCCACCAGGTCGATGCCGAGGTTCTGCAGGAGATTCCGGTTCAGCTCCAGGAGCTGGACGTCGATGATCAACTCGGATTTCGCCTTGTCGTTGGATTCGATGATCTTCTCCGCGACCTGCACGCGCTCCGGCGTGTCGCGGATCGTGATGGCGTTCAGGCGGTCGTTCTGCGCCAGCTGCCGGGCGTCCAGCAGCGTCCGCAGCAGGACCTGGACATCCTTCACGTCGGCATTGCTCAAGTAGAAGGTCTGAATCACCAGATCGTCGTATTCCTTGTGCTTCTGCTGGTTTTCATCCGCGATGAGAATCGTGTTCTCGTCCCAGACCTTGAAAAAGTGCTTGTTCTGGGCCATGAGGATGTCCAGCGCCTTGCTGAAGCTCACGTCCGTCAGCTCCACCGTGACCTTCTTGTTGAGATCCACACGGTCGTCGTACAGGAAATTGATCCCGCTCGCTTTGCTCAAGGCGTCGTAGACCTTCCGGGCGGTCTCGTCCTTGAACTTCAGCGCGATGGGAATGTTCGACTTCGGATTCAGACGCGGCGCGACCCGGCCCGCGAGCTTCGCCCTCGCCTTCATCTTCTCGATGTCGCTGGGCTCTTCCCCCTTCTTGCGCTTGTACTCCTGGACCAGCTTCGCCAGCTCGTTGGCGGCGTACTGGTTGGAGGGGTCGAGCAGGACCGCCTGCTGAATCTCCGCCATCGCCGGCTCCGTCTGGCCTGCGGCCATGTACTTCTGCCCGCGCTCGAAGTGGTCTTGCGAAGCCCTCAGGCGCGCCCGGGCGAGGGCCACCCTATACTTGATCTCTCCCGGCTTCTGGGACAGGGCTCTCGAGTAGGCAAGCACCGCCTGGTCGTAGTTCTCGGCCTCCATATACCGCTCCCCTATGCGATAGGGGGCAGCTCCGGCGCACGCCAGGGGCGTCAGGACGAGCAGGACGAGAGCGATGCGAGAAACAGCCTGCACTGGCTTCATCATCACGTTGGCCTCGCGGGTGGTTCTCGTTGAGGAGTTATCGTCCCGCCTCACGGTCCCATCCGTAGCTTCTGATACTGGTCCGCAAATTGGGGGTCGACGTAGCCAATCTTAACCCAGTCATATCCGATATCCAGCACCTTGAACTGTTTCTCCACCACGTCTCCGGAGCGGGCCAGGAGCATGTCTTCCCCGCTGATGAGGACGGCCATCTTATTCTGTTCCGAGCCGAGATATCCCGAATAGCGCAGCGTCACCGCCGGTGGCACCGGCTTGGGAGGAGGCGAAGGGGTGACCCCCACGGGGAGACCGGTGCTCGGGTCGATGGGCGGTTGATTCCTCGCCGCCTCCTCCGCCGCTTTCTGCTGCTGCTGTTGTTGCGCCAGCGCCGCCTGCATCGCCGTTTGCCGGGCCTCTTCCGCGGCGCGCTTGGCGGCCTCCACACGAGCCACCTCTTCGGGGCTGGGTGGCGGCGGCGGAAGGTTGCCGTATCGGAAGATGTTCCTCTGGCTCGGATCGTACGCCGCCCGAGCTTCGCTCAGACGCTCCAGCAGCACGCCGGGGATCTTCACCGAGGAGAGCTTGCTGATGGCGCCGGCCACCGCAGGCGGGGGCCCCGTGACCAGGATCACTTCGCCTCCGCTTGGCGCCGAAGTCCACGAGTGGGTATACAGGAAGGCCGCGATCACCACCACCAGAGCGCCGCCCAGGATCAGCTCCCGCTTGCGCCGCTTCCAGTCGAAAGGAAGCGCCATCTCAGCTCGCCTCCTTGGGCTTCTCGGGCTTG
>DASYRY010000401.1:0-10422 GCA_036004025.1 Candidatus Polarisedimenticolia bacterium
GGTGACGCTCATCTGGAAGTCCCCCTCGAGGTCGCCGGCCGGGGGCGGAACCTTCTCGAGAATGGTCGCCAGCAAAGGCAGCACGTCGAGGCCGGTATCCTCGAGCTCCCGCCTCGCGTATCCCAGCTTCGCCGAAGCGTAGAGCACCGGGAAATCGATCTGATCCTCCGTCGCTCCCAGATCGAGGCAGAGCTGGAACACCTCGTCCAGGACCTGATGCGGCCTCGCGTCGGCGCGGTCCACCTTGTTGATCACGACGATCGGCTTCAGGCCCAGATCCAGCGATTTCTTGAGCACGAAACGGGTCTGGGGCATCGGGCCCTCGGCGGCATCCACGAGGAGCAGCACCGCGTCGACCATGGTCAGCGTCCGCTCCACCTCGCCGCCGAAGTCGGCGTGCCCCGGCGTGTCCACGATGTTGATCTTCACCCCCTGGTACCGGACCGAGGTGTTCTTGGCGAGGATCGTGATGCCGCGCTCGCGCTCGAGATCGTTGCTGTCCATCACCCGCTCCACGATCCGCTCGTTGGTGCGGAAGGTCCCCGTCTGCTGAAGGAGCCGGTCCACCAGCGTGGTCTTGCCATGATCGACGTGGGCGATGATGGCGATGTTGCGGATGTCCTCGCGCTTCGGTTCGCTCATGATGAGATTATAGCCTTTGACGGGGTGGCGTGCCGGTCAGCATGCTCCGCTCGAGAGCCTCGCCGACGCGCCCCCGAGCGTGAGATCCCTTCCTCTCCATGCGAACCAGAGCGTTCCCGCGGCGCCGAAGGCGAAGGCCGTCAGGAGGTTCACCTCGGGGCCGATCGACCACAGGAAGGAGCCGCCGAAAGCGGCCACGGAGACGATGACGTCACGAATCAGGTAATAGAGGCCGAACATGCCGGCCTTGCTCCCTTCGGGAGCCAGCTCGAGAATCAGCGCTTTTCGGGTCGGCTCGCCGAACTCCTTCAAGCCGCGCAGGATGAAGGCCACGACGAGAGTCCCGAAGGATCGCGAGAAGAGCAGCACCAGCGGGAAGAGGGTGAAGAAGGCGAAGGTAAGGACCACGAACGGCTTCTTGTGCGTGCGATCCACCACGAGGGCCACGGGCAGGTAGATGAAGGCGGCGGTCGCCATCTCGATGGTGCGCAGCACGCCGAATTGCAGGGCGCTCACCGGGCCCGTATGGCCGGAACCGGAGCCTTGCATCGCGCCCACCGCCCAAATCACCACGAAAGCGTAGGGTATTTGCTCGCAAAAACGGACGAGTATGTCGGCGGCCAGCAGGCGCTTGAGGTCCGAGCTCATGTCTCGCCACATTCGAAGAGGATTGCGCTGCGCCCTCGGCCGAGCCGCGTCGATCGTGTCGGAGTCGTCTTCGATCAGCCGCTGCTGGAAGACCGCCGCGAGCCCCGCCATCGCGAAGGCCACCACGAAGGCCAGCCGGATGCCGCGCTCGACGCCCAGCCAGCCTATGAACACTCCACCCAGCAGGGGACCCACCGCCATCGGGATGCGGCGGACGAGCGAGTGCATCGACACGCCCATCGTCCTTTGGTTTGCCGGCAGCGCCTGGGACACCAGTCCCATGGTCGCGGGGAGGGAAATGGCGGACCAGGAAAGGAACAGAGCCGCTCCCCCAAGAACCGCCGGCCATGCCGGCACCAGAATGACCAGGGCGAATCCGGCCATGCTCAGGAGGTTGAACAGGAGCAGGGCGCGCTTGGCGCCCAGGCGATCGCTGAAGTACCCGCCTGGAAAGGAATACAGGGCTCCGAGCAGGTTGTCCATTCCGTTGAGGAAGCCCACGGAGATGAAGCCCCCTCCCAAGGCGAGGAGGTAGAGCGGCAGGAATTGCTCGGCCATGTTCTCGCCCATCCCCACGAGAACGGCCATGCACAGCATCCCGACGATACTGCGCTTCAGGCCCAGGACCTGGCTCCATCGGCGGGTGATTCCTTGGGAGGGGGAGGTGCTACCGGTCATCCGATCCTCACGCGAGCCTGGCCAGAAATCGCCAGGGCTTCGATTTCCAGGGCTCGGGAACTCTGTCGAGCCCGACGCGCGGGCCGGTCGTCACGCGCCTGCCGTGGACGGAGATCCCCTTCTCGATCCACAGACACGAGCTCCTGCGGGTCAGGTCGAGACCGTTCTCGGCTCCATCAATCTCCATTGCCTGGGTCAGCTTCGCGGGCCCGTCGAAGCCTCGCCCCACGCGTCGGGAGGTCATACGCTCGATTCCCTCGGCGGGATGAATCGCCCGGATGAGCACGGCGGCGGGGAAGTCGATCGGTCCGGTGACGGCATTCAGAAGCCAGTGCATTCCGTAGGTGAAGTAGACGTAGGCGTACCCGGGCGGGCCGTAGAGAATCGCGGTCCTCACCGTGCGGCCCGCCTTCGCATGACAGCCGAGATCCTCCTCGCCCAGGTAGGCTTCGGTTTCCGTGATGAAGCCCGAGAGCCTGGCGCCATCCCGGATCCTCACGAGTCGAGCCCCGAGCAGCTCGCGCGCCACGACCAGCGCGGAGCGACCGTAAAAGTCCCGGGGCAGTGGCTCGCGCTTCCTTCCTCGGCCAGGGTCCGCTCTCAGGGTGGAATCCACATGCATCGGGGGTTCCTTTGGAATGACGCGATGGATAGAATGTCACATGGCCCGCCCGCGCTCAAAGGGCCGCTCGAAGGTCTGATTAGGGTGGCTCCTCGTGGATGAGACACGCTTCCAAATCCTCAAGACGGTCGGCTTCGTTGCGTCGTTCGTGCTGGTATTCGCCGTGCAGACGCTCTGGCCCTATGCCAGGGGGAAGGCGCTGTTCCGGCAGAGCTGGCGGCAGAACCTTTCCCTCGCTGCGATGAATATGCTCATCCTGACGGCCGCCTGCGGAGCCTGCATGTGCTCGGTAGCGCGTCTCGCCGAGACGAGAGGATGGGGGCTGTTCCGGATCGGGGAAACCCCGTTCTGGATTGCGATTCCAGGAACGCTGCTGGCGATGGATTGCGTCCTTTGGATCTGGCACCTGGCCAACCATCGGTGGACATGGCTCTGGCGGTTCCACCAGGTTCATCACTCCGACACCGAGTTCGATGTTTCCACGAGCCTGCGGTTCCACACGGGGGAACTCCTGCTCTCGCTGCCCCTGAAAACGGTGGCGATTCTCCTGCTCGGAGCGCCATTGCTGGGAATCCTGCTTTTCGAGGTGATCTTCGGGCTGTTCAACATGTTCGTCCATTCCGACACGCGACTGCCGGAATGGATGGAGCGGCGACTCTCACCGCTCTTCGTGCTGCCCGCCTCGCACCGGTTTCATCATTCCCGCTTCCGGGAAGAGCACAACCGTAACTTCGGCACCATCCTGAGTCTCTGGGATCGCTGGCTTGGGACCTGGACCGAAGCCCGCTCCGGCGACTCGATTCGAACGGGACTTCCTGGAGACCTCTCGGAGTCGGGTCTGAGTCTCTGGCAGTGCCTGGCTCTTCCCTTCCGCCCGCTCAGGCGCTAGCCGTCAATACAGGGATTTCGAAACTCCTGCGCAGCGGTCGCTCCCTCGCGGCGAACTCGAAAAGGGTGGGATCCGAGGCTCGCCCACACCGCGCTCGAGCGCTCGAACGTGGGGAATCAGTGGTGAGGAGAGGCGGGGGCGGCGGGAACCGGCTGTGCCGGCCCGGGAGCTTTCTTCTCCAGGAGCATCTCGCGGGTGCCGTTCTGAAGGACGAAGGCGGCGTGCGTCTTGAATCCTTCGAACATGCGCTCGATGTCGCGATTCTGATAGACGTGGCGCAGGCTGCGAGCGCTGCCCACCGGGATCCATTCGACCTTCTCGGTCCCTTGGATCCGATAGCGGCGTTGGGGATCCCGGCGCTCGCTTTCTCGTGTCGTGAAATAGGCCAGCACCAATCCTCCCGGCTTCACCACGCGGTGAAGGTCGCGGGCGAAGGCCTTGGCCTCCACCGGCGGCAGAAAATCGAACATGTCCCAGGCGATCACGGCTTCGAAAAGAGCATCGGCGTGCTCGAGGCGCAGCGTGGGGGGGCCTTTCCCGTTTCCCGCGGCCTCGCCGCTCTCCTTGAAAACGGTGTTCACGGGCTTGAGCAGATCGTCGGCGGTAACCTTGCATCCGAGGTCGATGAAAAACTGTAGATTTCCGCCCACCACACTTCCGAGATCCAGGACACGCGGATGAGGAAGCATCTTGAGCCGCCTCGCGAGACGAGGCAGCACGTGGGAAGGCTGCACTTTGGATTCCACAAGCGGAGGAGCTGCCTGCTGTGGAACCACCGACATCGTCGTTATGCGGCGCTTGAACATGGCAGCGAGCTCGAGGCGGTCAGGACGCCGGGGCCGGCCGATGGCTTCCGGCCGGCCCCGACCCAGACCTGCCAGTGACTAACGCTTCTCGACCGGGGTATAGGTCGCCTGCTGCGGCGCAGCGGCCTTCTGTTGGCTCGAGGCGTCTCCGGGCATCGCCTGGATCGGCTTCGAATGCTCTGAACGCGCGGCCTGTGCGTTGCGTGAAGGGCCCTTGTCCATGTCCACGCTGCCCTTGAACTGCGCGCCGTCGGCGATGACGATGCGCGGGGCCGTGATGTCGCCCCTCAAGATCCCGGCGTTCGTGATCTCGACCTTCTCGGAGGCGAAGGCATTGCCGAGAAGCTCGCCGGTGATAACGATGTTCTTGGCGAAGACATCGGCCTTGATCTTTCCGTTGGGTCCGATGGTGAGGTTATGGTCCTTCAGCTCGATCTTTCCTTCGACCCGTCCTTCGATCGTCAGATCCTCGGTCCCCGTCAGCTCGCCCTTGATGAAGATGGTCTGGCCGATGTTCACCAGCCGGCCGGAGCTCATGCCCGTGCTCATGCTCGTGCTCGGAGCGGCGTGCGAGGTGTTCCCGAAGCCGGTCCCGGTAGCGAAGCTCCCCGGCGCAACGTCCTTCTGATCCTTCTTATCCCACATCGCGTCTGCCTCCAAAGAGAGAAGTTGCCGTTCCCAATTCTCTTTCCCGACACGTTTCCGTCCGGCGCGCCGGGATTCGGCGAATACGGAGGGAAGTCCTCAAGGATGACCGACTGATCAGGACGGGTGAGTCCCGGCGCGCACCGGGTCGTTGAGCAGTATTTCGCCGAAAGCCTTGATGCGACCGGGTTTCGCTCTCGGCATTTCCACCACGCCACCTATAGGTATGGCGGAATCTAACACCTGGTTTTTGGGCTGTCAAGGAAGCGGCGGAATTTGCAACCAAATAGTAACTCCACACCGTGAGGACTACGAGATATAGGGGCATGCGCGGGCCTCATCATATTAATAGCGGTTGTGGCGGGCCGGACCCCTGCCAGGCGAGGAGGACTCCGGCGAGCCCGAGCCGGACGAGTTTCCCTCGCCTGTTCGATTGGACGAGTGAATGGCCGAGCAGGTTGCATGCGCCGAAACACCCGGTGCTGTGCTAGGCTTCTGGCCGACCGAGACCTCGGAGAGGGAGGAGAGCGTGAAATTCCTGATCATCATGCTGCTGTCGATCACGTTCGGCTTGTCGTGGGCCGTGGCGCAGGAAAAGCTGGTTCCGGCCGACGCACCCGACGCCGAAGCCCGGATCTTCATGGACATGTTCGAGGCCGGATTCAAGAACTTCAGCGTGGGGATGAGCGAGGAATACTGGAAGTTCTACACGCGCGGCGACCCCGGCCGCACGGAGCTCTTCGAGAAGCTCCAATCGGAAATCCTCAGCGACGCGAAGACCTTCGAGAAGCTGAAGGCGTGGAACGGGAAGATCGCGGACCCCCCTCTGGCCCGCCGCGTGGACCTGCTCTACCGGACCTTCGCCCTAGCGCAGGTGACCTCCCAGGAGAAGATCTATACGCTGCAGAATTCCCTGCAGAAGGTGCAGATCAACTTCCGCTCCACCTATCAGGGGAAACCGGCCTCCCAGAACCAGCTCACCAACCTCCTGCGCTTCGAGAAGGATCGGGGTCTCCGCAAGGAGGCGTGGGCGTCGCGCAACCAGGTGGGCACACAGATGGCCCCGGATCTCACCCGGCTCATTCGCCTGCGCAACGAGGAAGCCCGCCGGCTCGGCTACAAGAGCTTCTACGACATGAGCCTCGCGCTGGGCGAAATCGACGAAGGCTGGCTCTTCAAGACCCTTGGCGATCTGGAGAGACTCTCGCGCGAGCCCTATGCCAAGTGGAAGGCGCGGGTGCAGAAGCTGATCCACGTGGAGCGGCTCGAGCCCTGGGACACCGCTTACGATTACGACAATTTTCAGGAAAAGCTCAAGGCTTACTTCCCGAAGCAGCAGATTCTACCCAGGCTGAAGCGGACGTACCGGGGAATCGGCTTCGACATCGAGAAGATGCCGATCCTCGTGGATGACGAAGAGCGCCCCGGCAAGAGCCAGCACGCCTTCTCGTTCTCCATCGAGGTTCCCACCGACATCCGGATCCTGGCCAACGCGGACGACGGCGTGGCCTCGTACCGGACCTTGTTCCACGAGATGGGGCACGCCGTTTACTCCGCCTCGATCCAACAGCCGAGCTTCCTGCTGCAGGACGCCGCGTCGGCGTGCTTCACGGAGGGGATCGGCCAGTTCTTTCCTCTCCTCCTCGAGGACGAGAAATGGCTCACCTCCGAGGCCGGGGTGCCCCTCCGGATGGCGCGGGAGTTCAAGCGAAAGCTCCGCGAGGATGCCGCCTACGGCGTCCGGTTCTATCTGGTCATCCTGAATTTCGAGCGAGAGGCCTACGCCAACCCGGAGCAGAATCTGACCCGCCTATGGTGGGCCATGAACGAAAAGTACCTGGGACTGCCGCCTCACACGGAAGTGGACTCCTGGGCGAGCATCATCCATTTCACCTCCCATCCCGCCTACTACCAGAACTATCTTCTCGCCGACATGATCGCCGCCCAGCTGATGCATCATCTGGAATCGCAGCAGGGCTCGGTCCTGGACAACGCGAAGACCGGCGAGTTCCTTCGGGAAAGCGTCTTTGCGAAGGGAGCCTCCGTCGCCTGGAGGAGGCTGCTGTCCGATACCACGGGCGAGGACCTGAACGTGAAGTACTACGTCGAGGAAAGACTCGGCGCCACGCGAGCGCGTGCGTCGATGGCAAAGACTTCTCTCTCCTCGGACTAGCGGATATAACCCAGGGAGCGGAGCTGCTCGAGGGACTCGGGGCTGAGGTCGGCGGCGGATCCCCCCTGGATACCGTAGTGCTTGCGAAGCCTCTCGCTCGATTGGTGGAGCCCCTCCAGGATCTTCCGGGCCTTGTCGGCCTTCTCCGGCATCGTGACGGCCAGATCGCGCCGCTCCGCCGGATCGACCTCCAAATCGAACATCCACATCCGATCGGTGTGAAGAGTGTGGATGGCCTTGTAGCGATCGAAGACAACCGCCTCTCGATCCTCGTAGTGAAGGGGCGAGCCGCTCGAGATCGGGCCGCCCTCGAAGGACTCGCCTTTCAGCAATCCGCTCAGCGAAGGATAGGACAGCCATTCGGGATGCGTTCGCACCTGGCAGAGGTCGAGAAGCGTCGGATAGACGCTGCCAATCGAGACTCGCGCGTCCGATCTCATCCCTGCCCGGGCCCCCGGGAGCTTGAAAAACAAGGGAACCCGGATCAGCTCTTCGTAGACGGAGTGCCCGTGCTCGAATAGATCGTGCTCCCAGAACTCCTCGCCATGATCCGACAGGAACACGATCAAAGTGTCGTCGTAGATTCCGAGCCGCCTCAGCTCGCCCGATAGCCTTCCGACGTTATCATCCACCATTCGCAGCTCTCCCTCGTAAAGCCTCCTCACCCATCCCCGCTTTCCGGGCGGGATGAACAAGGTGCCTGCGCGGATCTCGGGCGCGCCTCCGAACGAGTAGCCCATGCCCTCGGGAGGACTGTCGCGCGGCCGGTACTCGCCCGGAGGGTCGTAGGGTCCGTGAGGCTTGAAATAATGGACCCAGAGGAAGAAATCATCGCCCGCGTGGCGGCGAAGCCAGGCGATCGCGAAGTCCGTGATCTCCGGCGTCGTGAGGGTGGGCTTGAGCTGCGCAGGGAAGAGCCGTGCGAGGAGGCGCGAGCCGAGGGAGCTGCCCAGCTCGTCCCGCGGGGAGACGTCGAAGCTCGAGAACCCCTGCGCCAGCCCCTGTTGCGGTCGGAGCCACGGCTGGTGCCCGATCGCAGAGGTGAGGTAACCGGCCTCCTGCAGCTTCTCCGCGAGGGTGTCCAGCGAATCAGGAATCCTGCGGGTGGGGCTCTTCACCTGGTGGACGGAAGGCGCGAGACCCGTCATCACCGAGGCGAAAGAAGGAAGCGTCCAGGGGGCAGGGGAATAGGCGCGGGTAAAGACGACCGAATCCTTGGCAAGGGCATCGAGGCTCGGCGTCGGGGCGGCTTTCGAGGACAGCGCGGAGACCGCATCCTCTCTGAGCGTATCGACGCTCAAGAGCAGGATCCGCCGGATCGCGTGTCCGCCTTTCCTTGCCGAAGGCGCCGGCTGAAGCCGCATTCCGCCGGTAAGGAAGAGCGCTGCGGGAAGCCCCGTCAGGAGGAGCATTCCCCCGAGCAGCCAGCGCTCGACCCGGATGCGCCTCGAGAGGCGCGCGCATCCGACGGCGAGAGGGAGGCTCACGAGGGAGAATCCGACCCAGGCCAGCGTCCCCTTATTTTCCGGAAAAAAGGCGGTCCGGTACTCCCCGATCCACACAAAGAGCAAAGCCACGCCCAGGATCGCCGGAAGCGCAAGAAGCGCCGCGCGGATTCCCCAGGGAGCCGAGGCTGCCGTCCAGGCTCGCCGGACCGGATCGTAATGCGCCGCCCCGACGGCCATTGCAAGGCAGACGACCAGTCCGAGAAGCCGGGTCTTCGTGAAATTCAGCTCGAAGCGTGTCAGGCCGTAATACACCGCCAGCGCCAGCATGACGCCCAGCCCCGAGGACATGGAGATGACGAGAGGGCCGCGACCGCATTCGGAATCTCCCCCTGGCGCTAGGGCCGCGAGCAGGAGAATGGGAAAGCTCCCCAGGAAGAAGGCGAGAACGGAAATCGCCAGAGCGGGCAGCAGCGCGACGGGGGAGCGAAACGCGGGGGGAGGATGATTCAGGATGCCGACGATCAGATCGAGGAACCCCAGAGACAGTCCCAGGGATAACCCGGACGCCAAGGCGAGACGCAGGACTTCCCAGGAACGGGAAACTTCAGCGGAGGGCGGCTTCGCCCGCATGCTCACGGCCCCTGGATCCTTCGAGCTCGCCGAAGTCCGGCAGAAAACGGGGATCCAACAGGAAGGGGAGGTGGACGTTCCGGGTGGCCTTGAGCAGCGAATTCTTGATTCCCGGGTGCCCTTCTTCCAGACGCTTCAGGAACGCCTTGATCTGCTGGCGCTGGAGCGAGGTATCGCCGCAAGCGGGGCAGCAGCAACAAACCACCGGAAAGCGCATCTCCCGCGCGAAGTCGATGACTTCCTGCTCCCAGACGTAGACCATCGGCCGGAGGACGACGTGTACGCCGTTGTCGGCCCTCAGCACCGGTGGCATCGTCTTGATCTGCCCGTTGAAGAACTGGAGCATGAGCAGCGTCTCGATGATGTCGTCGGCGTGGTGCCCCAGGGCGATCTTGTTGCAGCCGAGCTGGGAGGCGAGGCGGTACAGCACGCCGCGGCGCAGTCTCGCGCAAAGCGAGCAGTGTGTGTCGCCGGGATCCATCGTTTTGCGAATCGTGCGGGCGATCTCGGTCATCTCGATATGGTAGCGGTAGCCTCCCGCCTTCAAATGGTCCTCGATGACGTCCGAGCGGAAGCCGTTGTAACCCTGGTCCACGTTCGCGGCGACCAGCTCGAAGCGCACGGGAGAGCGGCGGCGAAGACGCTCGAGCAGATCGAGCAAGGCGTAGGAATCCTTTCCCCCTGACACGGCGACCATCACGCGGTCGCCCTCCTGGATCATCCGGTAATCCTGGATGGCTCGTCCTACTTTGCGCGTCAGGAGGCGCGCCCGATCCTTCGACTCGGTCTTTTTCTCAGTCATGGGTCTCATCTCCGCGTGAATTATAGCCTCGACTTCGACGCGGCTGCGGCGCTCGCCAGAGATCTCACCGCAATGCCGTGAAAGTCGGGCGGTTCGGCGGAAAACTCCTATTGACACGCCGATCCCCCGATGCTATATAAGCCGCAACTTGGGTGATAGGACTCTCCAACGACTCACGACGACGCAAGGAGGCGGCATGAACAAGGGTGACCTGATCGAGTATGTCGCGAAGGACGTGAAGATCACGAAAGTTCAGGCGGCCAAGGCTATTGATTCGCTGGTGGATCACATCACCAAGACCCTGAAGAAGGGAGAGCGCACCAGCCTGGTGGGCTTCGGCACCTTTTCCCTCTCCCGCCGCAAGGCTCGCACGGGCCGGAATCCGCAGACCGGGGCCCCCATCAAGATCCCGGCCAAGCGGGTCGTGAAATTCACGTCC
>DASYRY010000402.1:0-5249 GCA_036004025.1 Candidatus Polarisedimenticolia bacterium
CCGCTCCTTCGGGGCCTTGTTGTTGAGGTAGATGAGCAAGACGTCTCCTGGCTTGACCCCGTCTCTCGAGCCGAGGTCCACGTCGACCATCGAGCCGGTGACGGCTCCGTCGAGCTCATCCTGGAGATGGACGATGTACCCGTTGGGCTTCCCACTGGGCTCCACGTCCAGACGATGGAAGGTCACGTCACGGGCGGGAGGCACGGTGATTTCCCGGTCCGGCTCGAGCTCGAAACCCACCTCGATGCGGTCCTGACAGCTCTCGGTAATCTCGGCGATGGACGTCCGATCCTGGACCGCCAAGACCTTCACTCTCCCCAATCGACGGACGTAAGTCCCCACCCAGTTGTCCGTCACGGGATGGAAAACCTCGTTTCCCTTGGCGATCACCAGGAAGGTATCGCCAGGATGGACTTTATTGCCGTCCTTCCCGCCGTTGAGATACACCAGGTCGCCCGTGTAAAGGCCGATTTTCTCCTCCTCGGAGTTGGCGATGTAGAGATCGGTCTTCTTGTAATCGCGGCGAACCTCTCCGGTGCAGTAAACATCGCTGTGGTCAGCCGCGGGCCCCGGCCCCTCCGGGGCAGAGGCCGTCTCGGGCATCATGGGCTCAGCGGGAGGAGCCTCCTCCGCAGCCTCTCCTGATCCCTCCTCGGGAGCGGGAGGAGGCAAGGCCGGGCCTCCGGTCTCACCCGTGGCTGGGGCAATCTCCGAAACCACGGTCGGCCTGGGCGGGAGGAGAAGCGGATCTCCCGGATAGATCCAGTGAGAGTCCAGAATGTATCGATTCTCGTTCCATATCTGCGGCCAGAGATAGGGATTCTGGAAATGCGCGCCGGCCATCCCCCAGAGCGTGTCGCCAGGCACGATGATGTGGACCTGCGCTCCCTCGGGAAACGATTCCGGGTCGGGCGGCTGGTAGGGCGTCCAGTGATTCCCCACCTTCTTGAGATTCCTAGGAGGGGTCGTAGACTCGGGAGGCACGATCACGTTCGCATTGGGCGAAGAGGCGGCTGCTGCTGCCGGATCTTGCGAGGATTTGGCAGACTCCTTGGCCTCCGCCTGGGGTTTCTGGCCTGACTCCTCGGAGGAACTCTGGGACTGCCCGGTCTCCTCCCCTTTCGCGGGGAGCGCCGAAAGAAAGAGAACCAGCGCCAGGAAAAGATACCCGGCTCGTTTCAAAGAATCCTGCATCTTCATGCCCACTCTCCCTGATGAAAGCCCCGGTCCCACACATTGCCCCCGATAAACATAGGTAGACCGCATGAAGTGTCAAGGTTTCGGGGCTCATCACGAAACCGTAATCTGGGATACCGGGAGTCGTAGGGACCGCACCACGCACGAGTGCTTCGGGATGGTTGAAGGGAAGATCGGGCCTTTTTTACAGAGAGTTAACGGGAAGGAGATTTCTTGATCTCGTCCAAGGTTCCCTGCGCGACCGTTGCAACTTCGCTCTTGGGGAAGGCTTGCACGACCGTTTCCAGGCTTTCGGCAGCCCGCTCCCGATCTCCCAGGGCCAGGTAGGACAACCCGACCTTGAGGAAGGAATGGGGGACCCGGTTTCCGAAGGGGTACTGATCGATCACCTTGCGGAATTCCAGGATTGCGCGACGATAGTCCTTCTGCGAGAAGTAGCACTCCCCTATCCAGTACTGAGCATCATCGGCGAGGTCGCTTTCGGGAGATTTGGCAAGGAATTCGGTGAACTCCTCTCGGGCTTTGGGGTAGTCACCCGTGTTAAAACGCGCGTACCCATCCACGTAGAGCTTGTCGGGCTCGCCGGGGGTCCCGCCCGGTGCGGCAGGAAGCGGTGCTCCCTCCTGGCTCGGGGGCTTGCGGGAGGGTGCGGCCGGGTCCATGCTGCGGGAGGGCCCCTCCTCTCCCATGTCCACCGTCGATCCAGGAATGAGCGGCTCCTCGGTGGACGACGACGATTCATCTTGACCTGAGAGCGGAGCGGGCGAGGAAGGCCCCGATGTTCCAGCCGTCCCTCCTTGTGCCTCTTCTTCCCGTAGCTCCTGGATCTCCACCTGAGCCTCCGCATTTCGTTTCTGGAGCTCGTAGATTCTATTCTGGAGATCCTGGACCTCGGTTTTCATTCCCGCTCCGCTGTGCCGGACGCATGCTGTGGAAGCGACGACGAGGACGAGCACCGGCAGGACTGCGGCGCGGATTCCGTATGCTTTAGCGAGCTTTCCCACGGTCACCTCAGACCGGGGAATTATAAGGTCCCACTTCCGGAGGGGTCAAACCTTTTCGTTCAAATAGCCTCGATTCATGGAATTCTATAGAAGGAAAGCGCGCTGTCTCCGTACCGGGCGGTCCTCCCGTGCTGCAGGGAGCCATGTCGGAGAGGGAGGGACTCGGTCTTGCGATGCTCCATGACGACCCATGCCGCCGGGGCGAGGAGCTTTCCGGAGCCAAGCTCCGCGAGGACGGCCGCCCCAACCTCTCCTTCGTAGGGTGGATCCACGAAGACGATCTCGAACCGGCCCTGACTCTCCAGCCGAGACAGGCAGCCCGGGAGCCGATCCCTGAGGACGCTTCCCCATCCTTGGAATCCGCAAGTTTCCAGATTCTGCTGAATCGCGCGCACATTCGCCCGGTCTTCTTCGACGAACCAGGACTCCGCGGCGCCGCGACTGAGCGCTTCGATTCCCATGGCGCCCGAGCCGGCGAAGAGGTCAAGGAATCGAGACTCCTCGATCTCGCCGGCGAGTATGTCGAAGAAAGCCTCTCGAACGCGGCTGGATGTGGGCCGAAGCCCGGATCCACGGGGGAAAGCAAGCGGGAAGCCGCGCTTCTCGCCTCCGATGATTTTCAGATTAGCCACGAGTCGCGCACCGGATAAGTGAACGTGATGAGATGAAAGCGAGGTTTCGAAAAGCATAGAGAGGTCACGAGACCTCGTCAAGCAACCGGCGCGCGCGCCGCTTTCCTTGACTCGGCGTCGGCTTCCAGCTAGGATGGGCCAGGCTCCAAAGATGTGAAGCTTCAGCACTTACGGAGTGATTCAACTCTTTCGTGAAACCTCTCGGGCAATCTCTGTCCTGTCGGTTCTCTCCTGGCGGAATCCTGCTCCCCGTGGCACTTCTTTTCCTATCCGCAATCCTTCCCCAGGCTGTCTGGGCCGCAAGGGGAGTCCTCGCCATGCGGCCCGGGCTTCCCGATAGGCCGGGCGCCCTCGCCTCCGCAGATTTTAACCTGGATGGAAAAGCCGACTTGATCGAGGCCAATTTCGAGGCGGGGGACATCTCATTCTTCCAGGAAGACCTCACGGGGAATTACGTCGAGAGGAATCCCTCCCCATTCCTGGTCCAGGACGGACCGACCTTTCTCGCCGTGGCGGATCTCACCAAGGACAACCGGCCCGACCTGGTGATCGTCGATCGGATCGCCCGGCGGGTCTCCATTGCGGTTTCCGATGTCGATCTCACGTTCAAGGCCGTCGCGGACCTCATCGTCGGTCGCGCCCCGCAAGCGGTGGCCCTGGCGGATTTCAACCGTGACACACGCCTCGACCTCGCCGTCACCAGCGAGTTCGACGACGGCGTCTACCTTTTCTACGGAAAGGGAGACGGGACCTTCAGTTTTGCGCGAGTCGTGGATGCCAAGACACCCGCTCAGAAGAGCGATGGGACGCAAGTCGGCGTCTATGGGATCGCTTCCGGGGATTTCGACCGTGACGGAAAGCTCGATCTGGCGGTGACCCAGTTCTGCACCGACCAGCTCGCCATCCTGAGAGGGAACGGCAATGGCACCTTCCAGGCCGCCACGACCCTCGCGGTGGGACGACATCCCACCTATCTGTCGCCGGTTCGTCTCGGGGACGACCAGCTTCCCGGGAATCTCGATGACTTCCAGGATCTCATCGTGCTTCTCACGGGAGGCTCCCAGAGCGATCCGAAGGACTGCAAGAAGCTTTCGGGAGCGTCCCTCCCCGGCGGCATCGTGCCGGTCCTGGGCAATGGCGACGGGACCTTTACTCTCGGAGTCCTGCAAACGGAGAGTGCTGCCGATGCACCCACGCAATTCGCGGTCGGGAGGCTCCTCGGCTCGAATTTCGACGATGTCGTCGTCGCCAACTTCGGAACGAACACACTGAGCCTCTATCCGGCGGACGGCGCGAACGGGTTTCTTTCCCCCATCCTGCTCGGAGGCGCCGGGTCCACCCTCAGGAATCCCAACGCCATCGCCCTGGTGGATCGCGATGTCGACGGCCTCCCGGACCGGATCGCCGTCTCGAACTGGTCCGGGAATTCAGTGACCCTGTTCGACGGCGGCGGCGGGAATCCCTTCATTGAGTCCCCCTTCTCTCCCGTGACTGCGACGCGAGGTCCCGTGGCCTTCGCAGCCGCGACGCTGGACACAAGCGCCTCCACCGATCTGGCCGTGCTCAGCGCGGGGAATGACTCGCTGCAGACGTTCAACTCTCTCAACAACGGCTTCTTCTTCAAGCGGCGACAGACGCCCCTTCCCTCCGGGTCGGGCCCGACCGCGATTGCGCTCGCCGATTTCGACAAGGACCTCAACCTCGACGCGGCTTTCGCCGTCTCCGATATGGACGGCACGTCGGGCCCCTCCGTATCACCCGCCTTCACCATCATGACCGGGAGCGGCATCGGCACCTTCGGGGCGGTCGTGGGGACCTGCTCGGGAGGATCCAACGCGGGCGAAAGCTGCACCTCTGACGCGGACTGCCCGAGTGGCGGCCTCTGTTCGTTCTCCCTTTCCCTGGGCACCTGTCAGGACGGAACTCGGGACGGGAAATCCTGCACGTCCGACGGGGACTGCCCTTCCGGATCCTGCCTTCTACCCCCAGCGCCCACGCCTCTCCAGGGCGTCGCAAACGCCCTGCTGGCCGTCGATTTGAACGCACCGGATGCGGACCGGGACGGAGTGGCCGACGCCTCCGACAACTGCCCTTCTCGCTACAATCCGCTCCAGATCAACACGCGGGGCATCACCTGCCAGTCGGGTGCCAACAACGGCCTGCCTTGCACGCTCGACACCCAGTGCCCGGGAGGAACCTGCACTCATCTCGATGCACGAGGAGATGACTGCGACAGCTCGAGCGCGGACCCCGACGCCGATGACGTGGTGGATCTGAACGACAACTGCCTCGATCTCTACAATCCCACCCAGGTCGACACGGATGCGGACTTGGTGGGGGATGCCTGTGACAGTATCCCGGACGTCGTGGCCCTGGAATCCTCGCCGAGCCAGATCGAAGTCTTCATGCGGTCACC
>DASYRY010000403.1:0-5494 GCA_036004025.1 Candidatus Polarisedimenticolia bacterium
AGCGTCCCCGTCGGGTACCACGAAAGCCGTCTCTGCGAGGTTGTTCTCCATGGCGATCGCCTGAAGGGTCTCGTCGGGCAGCCATGCGTCGAGCAGGACGACCGCGGCGGGATTCCCTCCGAAAAGCCGATCCGTGAAAGCGTCGACCTGATAGATTGGAAGCTCCATCGCGGCATCCTCCCAGGCACGTCTAGTTCGGGCGCAGGGTGTACTTGTAGACGATGATGATGTTCATGGTGACCGCCACGGGCTTGCCGTTCTTCATGGCCGGCTTGTAGCGGTAGGTGGCCGCCGCCGCCAAAGCCGACGCATCGAAGATCGAAGGATTGGTGATGACGCGCGGCTTCGTCACGTTGCCCTCCCGATCGACGACTACCTCGACGATCACGTCCCCCTCGATCTTCCCGGCCTTGGCCGCATCCGGGTAGATGGCAGATTGTTTCGCGATCAGCTCGGGCATGGAGACGTCCCCGATCCCCGGAAGGTAGGGCTCCTGGTCCCGCTGTTGGGGGATGGGAGGCGCGAAATCCTGGAAGTCCTGCCGCGACCGGTACAGGAATTGGTCATAGGGGGCCGTCTTGCCCTCGGGGAACTCACGGATTTCCACGCTGAAGACCGAGAGGATCGGCAGGCTTGGATCGAGCCGCCCCGCGAAGATCACGCAATCGCCCGGCTTGAAGGGAAGCTTGCGCCGGAACACTTCCTTCGCTCCAAAAGTGATCTCGAAGTCGGCCGTGAAGGTGCCCCCCGGATTAGCGAGATTGGCAACCTTCACCTGAATCTGCTCCCCGAAGCCCAGTTGCAGGAGGGCATCCTTTCCCTCCGCCCACTCCTGGACGTCGCTGTACTGAAAGGCCAGATCCTGGAGCGTGAACCGCTGCCTGAGAGCCGCCAGCTGCGCCTTGCCGCTCTGGCCTCCCGGAAGGTAGCCCCCGAACTGGAACCGATCCAAAGGGGGGTGCTTCGCTCCCATCATCGCGTCGCCCCCGATGCGCAGGAAGTAGGTTCTCAGAAGCACCGCTTTGCTCGGTTTCGAGACGGGAGAGGGAGCTCCGGGAGAAGCGGCGCAAGCGGGAAACGCCGCCGTCACCATCACGGCGGCGAGCAGGACGATGCCACGACGGTCTCTCATGGGTTCAGATTCCTCACGAAGAAGTCCAGAATCCTGTTGTATTGATCGATCCAGTTCTCGGGCTCGGTGAAGGTATGATCCTCCCGAGGATAGATCATCAGCTCGAACGGCTTTCCGTACCGCTGCAGCCGGTCGGTGAGCTGGACCGTATCCTGGAACGGAACGTTGGAATCGAGGACGCCGTGCAGCAGCAGGAGCGGATCCTGCAGCCCCTGCGCGTAGTTCACCGGGGAGGAGATCCGGTACGCCTCGGGATGGTCTGCGGGCGACCCGAGTCGCTGCATGCAGTAGAAGGCGTTGCTCCTGTAGTAGTTGGTCCAATCGGCCACCGGCCGCAAGGCGGCGCCCGCCGCGAAAACCTCGGGGTTGCGGAACAGCGCCAGCTCGGCCATGAATCCGCCGTAGGATCCGCCGTAGATTCCGATCCGCTGTGGGTCGACGAAGGGGAGCGTCTTCAGGTAGTCGACCCCCGCCAGCTCATCCTCGAGGTCCTTCCCGCCGAGATGTCCCGCCACATCGGTCCGGAACTCTCGCCCGTAGCCGGTGCTGCCTCGGTAGTCCACCTCGAAGACCACGAATCCACGGTGGACCAGGACGCTCGCGAACTTGAAGTTCGGGGAGTACTGGGTCCAGCCTTCCACCACGTTCTGTTGAATCCCGGCGCCGTGGACGAAGATGACGACAGGGCGACGGCCGGGCGGGGTGACTTCCTGTGAAGGCTGGTAGAGCAGCCCGCGAAGGCTCTTTCCGTCCCGGGAGGGGAAGGAGACGATGCGCGGGAGAACCCAGCCCGGCTCGACACTCTGGAAGCTCCCCGGAACGGTTCGGGTCACCTGCACCGACGTACGGCTCGCGAGGTCCACCACATAGTAGTCGTAGGGGACTCCCATTCTGGAGCCTTCGTAGAGGACCTTGTCGCCCCCTCGCGACAGGACCGGGTGCGTCAGGTAGGTCGAGGAGGCCTGCAGCCGAATCGAGCTCTTTCCCGACGATGAATCGATGAAGAGCGACCTTCGCGCCGGATCGTCTTCGGAAGCCAGCGTGACGATCGAGCGGGAATCGTACGACCAGCCCGCCCAGTCGACGGCGCCCGGCTCTCGCGTGATCTGCTTCGGCTTCTTCCCCGTGACGTCGACCGAGTAGACCTGGTTGAAGCCGCTCTTCTCCGAAGTGAAGAGGATCCGTGACGCGTCCCGGGAGAAATCGGAGGAGGTGGTGTCGGTCACGAATCCGTCGTACGTGTAGACCCACTTCGGATCGGCTTCCCGATAGACCTGCCGGGCCTTGATCGAAAGCTCCTTCTCCTTCTCGGGAGGCGAGGGGAGACGCCCGAGATCCCTCTGGGTCTCGGCGGGAGCGGCTGGAAGCTCGGCATCGGCCACCATCAGGGTGCGAGTCTTCGTGTCCTTCGAGAGGTAGTCGAGCAGGATTCGCCGGCTGTCGCGGGACCAGACGACCTCGTTCAACCACGCGATCGGCTCCTTTTCCGCCTCGATCCAGGTGGGAGGCCCTCCCTCGGCCCGCAGAATCCCGATGCGGTTCTTGGTATACCCGCGCTTGGACGTCTTGGTTTTCACCCATTCGTCGAGATAGAACGGCACGAGAAAGTCGTGCTCGTCTTCCCCCTCCTGGGCGACGAAGGAGATCTTCGATCCATCGGGGGACCATTTGGGAGAGGAGTGCGAGACCTTCCCTTCCGGCGCCGTGAGCTGCACGATTCCCGGCCCCGCGGTGCTCATCTTGTACAGAGCTCCTCCGCTGGCGTAGAGGATCGATTTTCCATCGGGCGCCCAGCTCGCTTCCGACTCGCCGGCCTCGGTCCGGGTCAGCCGCTGTGGCTCCCGCCCATCCACCGATCCCAGGTAGAGATCGCCGTCGTAACCGAACAGGATCGTCTGGGAGTCGGGCGAGAACTCCGCAAAAACTCCGGGGGAGGCGGCGGGCCAGCTGAGGGGCTTGAGAGATTCGGGAAACCGCGATGCGAAGGAAGTCAGCTTCCGGGAAACTCCCCCCTTCGCGGGCACGACGAAAAGATTCAAGGGACGGGGAAACCCCTCCTCGTTCCAGAAGTAGGCCACCCACTGACCGTCAGGGGAAATCTTTCCGGCGCTGGGCCGCGTCCCCTCCACGAGCGGATGGCGGAAGATCGTCTCGACATCCGGCTCGGAGGCCATCGCTCCGCCCGCGATTCCGAGCCCCAACATCCCCCCAAGCGCGAAGCTCTGGAAGTCCCGAATCCGGACCCTCATGCGACGTTGGCCTCCGGCGCGAGCGCCTCGACCAGGAGTCCCACCACGCGGCTCGCGACCTGTCCGTCCGGATCCTTGTCCGGGTTGAAATTCGTCACCTCGATGCCGGCGAATCCTTCGTGCGCGACGAGCCGCGAGAGCAGGATGCGCATTTCCATCGACCCGATCCCCCCCGGGGCGGGAAAGTCCACGGCCGGCATCTCGCCTTCATCCAGCACGTCGAGATCGCAATGAATCCAGAACCGGCCCTTGCCTGAAGCGAGACGCGCGAGCACTTCCTGAGCCACTTGGTCTGGGCCCATCCGCCGCATGTCGTGACCGGGAACTCTCAAGGACGGTAGGGCTTCGTAGAACGGAATCTCCTGAGGATCCAGGCGCTCCACGCCGAGAAGAGCGAGCTTGCCGGGTCGCAGGAGCGGCTCGCCGCCGTCCAGGCGGCTCAAGGTCGGCTCGCCACGTCCCAGGAGATGGGCGATGACCATGCCGTCGAGAATTCCCGAGGGAGTAGTCCGAGGCGTGTTCAGCTCCGCGTCCCGATCGAGGTATGCCAATCCCATCTCCCCAAGCGCCTGGACGGCGCCCGATACGGATCCCAGGGCGATCGTGCAGTCCCCGCCGAGCACCACGGGGACTCGCCCCTGCCGCAGCGCCGATTCGACTCGGGGGGCGAGGGACTGGATCACGCGGATGACGCTCGCGAGATTCTTGAGCTTGCGGTGCGCCGGATCTTCGTCGGGACGGTAAGCGCTGGGCTCCTGGTCGCCGCCGTCGTGGACGTCGTGGCCGCAGGCCTGCAGGCGCTCGAGCAGTCCCGCCTTTCTCAACGCCGCCGGCGCTTTCTCGGTGCCGAGGCTGCGCGCGCCGATGCTGGAAGGGACCCCCAGGATTGTCAGATTCATGCGGCGTATTCTAGCAGGAAGGCTTCGCGAGGCATTATCCTGGAAGAGAAAGGAGAGGCCGCATGCCGGCGCGACTCACACTCACGGTGCTGGGATCGGGAGACTCCCTGAGCAGCGGCGGCCGGAATCAGAGCGGGTACCTGATCGAAGCGGGCGACTCGCGCCTGCTGCTCGATGCGGGCGTCACCACCCTCGCCTCTTTGAAATGCCAGCGGATCGATCCCGCTTCCCTCGATCTCGTGGTCCTCAGCCATCTCCATGGCGATCACCTCGCCGGACTTCCTTTCCTCTACCACGAGTTCCAGCAGCTCGGTTCACGCAAGACTCCGCTGAGAGTGGCGGGCCCTGGCGGCGTCGAGAGGAAGGTGGAGTCGATCTACCGGGCCATCTATCCGCTCCGGAAAGGGGGGTCCCGTCGATTCCGAATCGAGTACCTGTCTCTCTCCCCCGGACGGCGCTTCCACCCCGACGGGCCGGGGGGCCTCGTGATCGTCCCATTTCGGGTCAAGCACCAGAAGGGGCGTTTGAGCCTCGGATATCGGATCGTCTGGAACGGAAGGGGTCTCGCGTACAGCGGCGACACAGGTTGGTTTCCCGGCCTCCCCCGGTGCGTGCGCGGTGCGGACCTATTCCTGTGCGAGTGCACGCAGGTCGAGCCGGAATCCCCGAAACACCTGTCGCTGCGCGAGCTGAGGCGGTACCGGAGGAGATTCGACGTGGGGGCTATACTATTGACCCATCTCGGCCCCGACCTGGCCCGCCGCAGGAGCATCGCGGGGTTCCGGACCGCCCGGGACGGGATGCGGATCCGGGTTTGACATGCCCTCCCGCCTCGCTGTAATGTGCCGCCTCCGAGCGAACATGTGCACAACAGCCGCGCGTCACGGCTCCCTTCGGCCGCCTCTCGGTCGGCGGACGAATAGGCTGGGAGAGACCTTTCGCGTGAGGAGACGATGGGTGAGATAGACAAGCATTTCATGGAATCCCTGGAGCGGGAGTTGGTTGGGCAGAAGCGCGAGACCCTGTGGCACAAGCGCCTGCTCCTCATCGTCGTTGTCCTCGCCGTCGTGGGGGCGGGTGCCTATGGATTCATGATTCTGGTCCGCGACCCCAACAAGGGAAGGCAGCTTCCTCCGGAGCTTCCGCCGCCTTCTCCGCAGGCGAGTCTGCCCGTCTCAGAGAAGGCGAAGGAGACCGGGAAGACGTATTACGAA
>DASYRY010000404.1:0-7577 GCA_036004025.1 Candidatus Polarisedimenticolia bacterium
CCTCCGTGGAGCCGCGGGGGCGCTCAACTGATTTCGGGGGCGCAATTTAGCACAGCGATTCGAGACCTGTCAAACCGCTGGAGGGCCGGAAGATCGGTGTTTTTGCGCGGAATGGAAGAGCGGAGAGTCGCCGGCAGGAGAACCGTGGGGTCCCCAGGCGAAAACCGTTGCAGGGCTTTCTAGTTGCGCTCCGAGATTCCCGAGAGCACGCGCTCGGGGTATTCCATCGGAAGAGCCGCCTGGGTCGCCTGCAGGGCCGCGATGCGATTCGGCCCCTGATTGTACGCCGCCAGCGCGACCTCCACGTTGTCGAAGCGGGTCAGGAGCGTCCTTAGGTAGTAGGTCCCCATCTCGATGTTCATCATCGGATCCCACAAGATCCGATCGTCGGTCCACTGGATGTTCAGCTGCGTCGCTACTTCCCTCGCCGTGGAAGGAAGGAGCTGCATCAAGCCCATCGCGCCGCGGTTCGACTGGGCCATGGGATCGAACGAGCTCTCGGCCCGGATGACGGCGTAGATCATGTCGGATCCGATGCCGTATCTTCGACTCACTTCTTCCACGCGCGTGGCCATCTCTTCGACGTTCGAACGGGAGAGGTAGACGCGATTATCGGAGAGCAGCTCCCGGAGTCGAACGACGGAAGCCAGATGATCCCGTGTCTCGCTCAACTCGGAGATCTTGTTTTTCTGAACGCCCACCAGCGTCTGGAGGCCCGCCACGCCATCAAGGACTCTCTGGTACCGGGCGCCAACCAGAAAACCGACCACCAGCACCAGGACCAGCGTAAGGGTATGGGTGATGTGCTTCATTTTGGAACCCACCTCCTGTTTTGGATGTGGGAATTATGCTGTCTTGGGACGGGATGTCAAGGACAAAACAGGACCGCGGCGTGCCCATATTCGCGACACTCGGAACACAAGGCACTGAAACAGCGGAGGTTGAGAAGTCCTCGAAAAGAAGGAGCGGATCGAATCATTTCGAGGAACCGTGCGTCGAGTGTTGAAATCTCGCACAGTTTTTCAGCGCTCCACCTCGACCTTGTCCAGATCGATCCCCTTCAGGCGAATCTTCTCTCCTATGCGCAGCCGGCTCTTTTTCGCCATTCCGGCCCGCAGCTCCAGAACATAGCGCGCCTTGCTCATGGAAGGATAGCTGGGGCAGGGATCCCTCCGGCACGCTGGGACGTCGTGCTCGAGATGCACCACGCTCAGATCGTCACCGAGCCAGAGAATATCGAGCGACACGAGGCAATTCTTCATCCAGAAGGTATGAAAATCACTGTCGGGGAAAATGAAGAGCATCCCTTCTCCGGGACCCACACGACTCCTCTCCATGTATCCATGGGCCCGCTTCTCCCGGGTTTTCGCAATCTCCAGGACGAACTCACGGCCGTTGGGAGCGATCGCCCTCGGCCCAGGCGGTTCTTTGCCCCGACCCAGCGCCGTGGCGCCGGAGAGCAGGAGGCATAGGACCCTCGCAGTGCGCTTGCTGTTCAACAGCGCCCCCCTATCTCAGCCGCTCGTCCCCTGGCTTCGACCATCATACTCAGACTCGGAGCGGAGCCCATGCATTGACTTGGATTTCTTCGCTCATCTATACTTCGCCTCCCGACCATCTTATCCAATCCCCTCAGGAGGAAGGAATTGTCCGTGCGGATCGGCATCAATGGCTTGGGCCGGATCGGACGCACTCTCTTCCGGCTCGCTTGGGCCGCCGAGGATATCCAGGTCGCCGGAGTGAACGACGTAGCCCCGCCAGAGACTCTCGCCTACCTGCTCAGTAACGACTCGATCGCCGGGCGCTGGAAGGTGCCCGTGGAGGGTCGAGAATCCTCGATCGTGGCAGAGGGCCGGGTGATTCCCTGCACGCGTCATGCGTCACCCGAGGCAATCCCGTGGGGAGACTGGGGTGTGGAAATCGTCGTCGAGGCCACCGGGCTCTTTCGTGAGCGCGCGGCGGCCGCGCGGCACCTCCGAGGAGGAGCCCGGCAGGTCATCATCTCGGCCCCATCTCCCGACGCGGATCGGACGGTCGTCTGGGGTATCAATCAGGCCGAGATGGACCCTTCGCGTCACCCGGTGGTGAGCGGGGCTTCCTGCACCACCCAATGCGCCGCGCCGCTGATACGGATCGCGGACGAGGCCTGGGGCGTGGAAGCCTGCTCCATGACTACGATTCATTGTTATACCAACGACCAGCCGCTGATGGACGCTCCCCACCATGACCGTCGCCGATCGCGGGCGGCGGGAATGTCGATGATTCCTACGAGCACGAGCGCTTCCCAGGCGCTCGAGGGAGTTTTTCCGGACCTGGCGTCGAAGATCACCTGCCTCGCGGTACGCGTTCCCATACCTTTCGTCTCGGCGGTGGACCTGGTCACGAGCTTGAAGCGGGAGACTGACCTGGAGACGGTGCGCGAGGTGTTCCGTACCGCGGAACAGGGGCCTTGGGGGGGAATCGTCGGCTATACGGAGGAGGAGTGGGTTTCCGTCGATTTCCGGGGCGATTCCCGCTCGGCGGTGGTGGATGGAAAGCTCCTGGCTCTTCCTTCGCCCAGACTGCTGAAGGTCTTTGCCTGGTACGACAACGAAAGCGGGTACAGCCACCGCCTGGTGGATCTCATCCGCCACCTGGCCAGAATCGGAGGCGCTCCATGAGCTCCGAGATGCGGAAGATCTCCGTCCGAGATCTCGCGCTTGCCGGGAAGAGAGTATTTCTCCGCGTGGACTTCAATGTTCCCCTGGAGTCCGGGTCGGTCGCCGACGACACGCGCATTCATGCGTCGCTGCCGACGATCCGGTGGGTCCTCGAGAAGGGCGGGCGTCCCATCCTGGCTTCTCACCTCGGCCGTCCCAAGGGGGCGCGCAACGCAGCCTTCAGCCTTGCACCGGTTACTCAGCGGCTGCGCTCGTTGCTCGGCGTTCCCGTCCGCTTTGTCGCGGATTGCATCGGGGCCGAGGCGGAAGCGGCCTCTCGATCGCTTGCGCCCGGAGAGGTTTTGCTCCTCGAAAACCTGCGCTTCCACCCGGGAGAGGAAAAGAACGACCCGGAGTTCGCGAGGCATCTCGCCGTCCTCGCCGAGGCGTATGTCAACGACGCGTTCGGCAGCGCGCATCGGGCCCATGCGTCGGTGGTCGCCCTTTGCGCCCTTCTCCCGCCCGCCGGCGCAGGACTGTTGATGGAGAAGGAGCTTGAGTTTCTCGGGGGATTGCTGGAGACCCCGGCTCGCCCGTATGTGGCTATTTTCGGAGGCTCCAAGGTATCCGACAAGGTGCCACTCGTCCGGAACCTGCTTTCCCGGGTGGACTCCATTCTCATCGGAGGAGCCATGGCCTATACGTTTCTCTCCGCTCGCGGAGTATCCGTGGGCTCGTCCCGGGTGGAGAAGGAGGGAATCGCCGTGGCGGCCGGAATCCTGGAGTCGGCCGCGAAAGCCGATGTCCGAATCGTCTTGCCTGTGGACCATCGAGTCGGCACCAGCCTGGAAGATCCCGGCGACGGCGAGATCCTCCCCTCGCAGGAAATCCCCGAAGGACGCTTGGGGCTGGACATCGGCCCCGCGACCTCGGCCCTCTTCTCCCGAGAGATAGCTCCGGCCAAAACGGTGCTCTGGAATGGGCCGGTCGGACTCTTCGAAAAGCCTCCCTTCGATGCCGGATCCCGGGCGGTCGCCGAGGCGATCGCGGCCTCCGGTTCCTTGAGCGTGGCCGGGGGGGGAGATACCGCGGCGGCATTGACGAGATTCGGGCTTGCGGAGAGATTCAGGCACGTCTCGACGGGAGGGGGAGCTTCCCTGGAATTCCTTTCCGGCCTCACCCTTCCCGGTGTGGCGGCGCTCGCCAACAGGGGCTGAGAGAATGCGCCTTCCCCTCATCGTGGGAAACTGGAAGATGAACACGACGCCCTCCCAGGCCGAGGCGATTGCCCGGGATCTCGTCTCGAGGCTGACCGGCGTGCACAACCTCGAAGTCGCCGTGGCTCCTCCCTTCACCTCTCTCCCCGCCGCCGCAGGGGTATTCCACGGAACGCTCGTCCGGCTCGCGGCGCAGGATCTCCACTGGGAGGACCGGGGCCCCTACACGGGAGCGATCTCGCACTTCATGCTCGATGCGATGGGATGCGCCTACGTTCTGGTGGGCCATTCCGAGCGCCGGACCTATTTCGGAGAAACGGACCATCTGGTCAATCGAAAGGTTCAGGCCGCGCTGCGTGGCGGGTTGCGTCCCATCCTCTGCGTGGGAGAAGAAGAAGTGGAGCGCAGCTCGGGCCGGCTCCATCAGGTGCTCGTCAGACAGGTGGAGCGAGGTCTCGAGGAGGTCAGCCCGAGTGCGGCGGCCCGGCTGGCGGTGGCTTATGAGCCGGTGTGGGCCATCGGCACGGGGCACGCGGCAACCCTTCAAGATGCCGCCGAGGCACACCAGATGGTCCGTCACGCGCTCGAGCACCTCTTCGGAACGGAGGAAGCCTCCGCCATTCGAATCCTCTACGGGGGAAGCGTGACGCCGGCTAATGCCGCGGGGTTTGCCGCGCACCCGGAAGTGGACGGGGTGCTGGTAGGGGGAGCGTCACTCAGGGCCGAGGATTTCGCCGCCATCGTCCGGGCGGGCTGGTAGACACAACCATCTTTACGTTCACCGGCCGCTGTGCTAGATTGTCCGTCCTTCAAGACCATTCGGACCGTCCCTGCCCCGGGGAAGGCCCCACGGAGACAAGATGTATATCGCCTTGGTCATATTGCACATCATCGTCTGTCTCATCTTGATCCTCGTGGTGCTCCTGCAAACGGGCAAAGGGGCCGATCTGGCAGGAGCGTTCGGAGGGGGAGGGAGCCAGACCGCCTTGGGAAGCCGTGGCGCCGCGACGGTGCTCTCGAAGGCCACGACCGTGGCGGCGATCCTCTTCATGTTCACCTCGCTCGCGCTGGCGATCCTCTCCACGCGACGCACGTCGGCGGTCCTGCAGAGTTCACCCGTTTCCTTGCCCGCCGCACCGGGACCTGCGAGCCCACCCGCGCCCGGAGGCGACCAGAAACCCGGATCCGAGAGCACGAATCCGCCCGCGGGGGGGCAAACCCCTCCGGCTCAGCCGTCGTCGACTCCGGAAACGCCGCAAGAGAAAAAGTGAGTGCGGGATCTTCGTTCGATTTGATTGCCGAAGTGGTGGAACTGGCAGACACACCATCTTGAGGGGGTGGCGGGTAACACCGTGCGGGTTCGAATCCCGCCTTCGGCACCAACCCTTCGCTCTGGATTCTCTCTTATTTCTCTAGCTGGAATTCGATCCCCATCCCGCCGCGCAGACTGCGACGGAAGGCGGGAGGGACTTCCTTCACCCAACGGACCACGCCCTTCACCCGGCGGGATCCCTCGGCCAGCTCAAGCTCGATGCTCAGTTGGGTGTTGGGAGGAAAGAGCTTGACGCCCTGCAGGAACATCCCGCTCTCCGCGAGATCGCAGGTGTACCCGAGGAATTCGTGCTTCCCCTCCCCGTAGCGGACCGAGACTCGGCGGCGATCCCGATCGATCCGCCTCCGCTCACTCGCTGCAGCTTGGCGCACTCAGTTCCAGCCTTTCGGAGCCTCGACCCCGGCTATTGTTGAGTCCCCTGCGGCCATTGGTAAAACTGACCGTTGCTAAACACGATGTCGCAATTGAAGGAGTTGGTCATTCCGCCCGTCCAAGATCCCTGGATCCCATCCTTGCCGAGGCTTATCAGGGAATAGCTTCCGCCTGACGGATCCGTCGCCACGGTCCAGGTATGGGCCCAACCATCCGCGTCGGGGGGCTGGCGGATAAAGAAAGGTGAGATGACGGGACGGAGCGTGGGCCAATCGGCGATGCCAATGGGATAAGCGGCGTGGTCCACCCCGTAGGCTTCGGTAGCCTCGGCGATGGAGTGCAGATCCATCATGGTCCGCTTCTGCTTTCCCTTGTCGAGCGCGTTCATCAGCCCCGCGATGGCGATGGCTGAGATGACCCCGAGAATAGCGACGACAACCAGCAGCTCGATGAGCGTGAAGCCCTTCTGGGATCGCATTTTGGCTCCCCTCAGAGACGTGTCCCGATTCATGCGGAGCAACGGAGATGCCAGAGGGCGGCGACTGCGGGGGCCGATGGCAGGCAAGATCCTGACTCTTGGACAGTTTGGTCTCATTGCGGCCAACGGATCGGGCGGGAATGAATCGCCCCTGCCGCGTTCTTGGGTCTGTCGACGTCGGATTGCTGTCAGAGGAGATTGACAGTTTTCGTCAGGAGGACGGCGAGTCGCTGTGGGATGAGAAGAGCTCGAGCTGGAATCCGAGTTGCGGATCCGGGGGACCGGGACGGTAGATGCCGCTACGACGGGCCTGCGCGAGAATCTCCAGGTAGAACCTCTTGAATCGCGGGCCATGATTGAAGTGGCGCAGGTGAGCCAGCTCGTGGCAGAGGGTGTTCACCAGGCTCGAGTACTTGAGGAGCTTTCCGGTCCGGACGTGGCGCAGCCGCACGAAGATCCTTCCGTCGTGCGTGCAGACGCCATAGCGTCGCTTGACACGAGGACTCTCAGGGGTGACTTCGCGGCAGACAAGTCCGAACCGCAGGGAAAGGATTGCCGCGTCGCGCCGTAATCTGGCGATCGTTTCAGTGTCTTGGAGGGAGCTCGGCGTGGCGGCCGACCGCCGCCTCAGACGCCTCACGAGCCGCCAAACCCAATGGTGACTTTTCCGTCCTCGACGATGACGGGGACTCTTCGCTGTCCGCCACTGTGCTTGAGCATTCCAGGAAGGAGCTTGGGATTCTCTTCCACGTCGAGGTACTCCACCGCCACCCCTTTGGCGGCATAGGCCTCACGGGCCGCCGTCGTATAGGGTCAGCCTGCCTTGCCGAAGACCTGGACTTTTCCGGACATTGCACCCTCCTTATTCCCTATTCCCTTGCGGGACGAACCTTGCCCGCCCGAGGTCCTTTCGGAGACTGCTCCACCTCGAAATCGACTTCCTGGCCCTCGGCGAGAGACTCGAATGGAATCCCCTCGAGCGAGCTGCGGTGGAAGAAAATCTCCTGACCGTCGTTCCCTCGGATGAATCCAAATCCCCGGTCCTTCATGAGCCGTTTGATCTTCCCCGTGGGCATCGCCGCTCTCCTCATCCTTCCGATTGCACCCTCTCCCATACCGAGAGGCTTTCGGAGTGATTCACGCTTCACTATGGCAGAAGCGTTCATTACGCTGAACTTGCGGGCATCATAAACAGCCAGGAAGGGGAAGTCAATGGCGCGGTGAACCGCGCAATCTCCCCTTGGGATGCGACGAACTCGCGTGCCTCCATGGATCTTCCCCGTGAGCGGGAGATGCGCTATTCTGAATGCTCGGCGCGCATGCTCCGCCCAATCCAGCCTTCCTGAGAGGCCTCCATGGCCACCTTGATGCTCTCCGCACTCTTCAGCCTTCTCCTGGCGACGCTGGTAGCCATCGGACTCCGACTTACGGCTCGCCGGGACCGCTCCAAGACGCTCGGGAAAGGAAAACCTGGCTCTCCGGAGCGTGATGGAGGGGGGGGTGATGGGCGGCCACCCTGAAGAACGGCAGGTTCCACC
>DASYRY010000405.1:0-2941 GCA_036004025.1 Candidatus Polarisedimenticolia bacterium
CGGGTCGAGGGAACCAACCTTCTCATCGTGGAGGACATCCTCGACACGGGAATCACGCTTGCCTACATGACCGAGCAGCTGGAAGCCCGGGGTCCCAAGTCGATTCGCGTATGCACCTTCCTGGACAAGCCGGAGCGGCGAAAGGTCGATATCCAGCCCGACTATGTGGGCTTTCCCGTCCCGAACAAGCACATCGTCGGATACGGCCTCGACTTTCAGGACCGATTCCGGAATCTTCCCTACCTGAGCTACGTGGAGTAGTCTCGCCAAGGAATGAACCCCGGATAAGAAGGGTTTCAATAAGGACTTGCAGGGAAGTCGCTCCGTTCACGGCATTGAAAGGGCGGGCGGAAGGGGTTATATTACCGTGGCCCAAAGGGAGTCATTTTGAATACTCTGGCAAAGAACATTATCTTCTGGCTGGTCATCATCATCCTCGCCCTGGTGGCCTATCGGTTTCTGGCGGGAACGACGGTACCGCAGACCGAGCTCTCCTTCACCGAGTTCCTGAGCCAAGCCGAGGCCGGAAAAATCTCCGAGGTCACTCTCAACGGAGGCGATGTCGAGGGGGCCTACGTGGAAAAGGACCCCACCGGCCAGACGCGCACGTTCCATACCATCGCCCCCGATTACCCTGACCTGGTGAAGGATCTCCGCCGGTTCAACGTCACCATCACCGCCAAGAAGCCCAAAGACGCCAACTATCTGGTCACGATCCTGTCCTGGCTTCCCATGGTGCTGCTCGTCGGAATCTGGATCTTCTTCATGCGCCAGATGCAATCTGGCGGAAACAAGGCCCTTTCCTTCGGGAAGAGCAAGGCGAAGCTTTCCTCCTCCCAGGGTAAGAAAGTCACGTTTCGGGATGTTGCGGGCGTCGACGAGGCGAAGGAAGAGCTGCAGGAGATCATCGAGTTCTTGAAGGAGCCGCAGAAGTTCCAGAAGCTCGGCGGCAAGATCCCCAAGGGGGTGCTCTTGATGGGGCCCCCGGGAACCGGAAAGACCCTGATGGCCCGCGCCATCGCCGGCGAGGCGAATGTTCCGTTCTTCTCCATCTCGGGCTCGGATTTCGTCGAGATGTTCGTCGGGGTGGGAGCCAGCCGGGTCCGGGACCTCTTCGAGCAGGGGAAGAAGAACGCTCCCTGCATCGTTTTCATCGACGAGATCGATGCCGTGGGAAGGCACCGCGGCGCCGGATTGGGCGGTGGGCACGATGAGAGGGAGCAGACGCTGAACCAGCTTCTCGTCGAGATGGATGGCTTCGAAAGCAACGAGGGAGTGATTCTCATCGCTGCGACGAACCGGCCGGACGTGCTCGATCCGGCGCTCTTGAGACCCGGAAGATTCGACCGCCGCGTCGTAGTGCCGCGACCCGACGTGAAAGGACGGGAGGAGATCCTGCGGGTGCACACCCGCAAGACCCCGCTGGGAGAGGACGTAGATCTTCAAGTCATGGCCCGTGGATCACCAGGATTCTCGGGGGCCGACCTGGCCAATCTCGTGAACGAGGCGGCCTTGAACGCCGCGCGGTACGGGAAGAAGGCGGTGATGATGGAGGATTTCGAGGGCGCCAAGGACAAGGTCCTGATGGGCACCGAGCGGAAGAGCCTCATCATCAGCGAAGAGGAGAAGAAAGTCACCGCGTATCACGAGGCGGGTCACGCACTGGTGGCGGCCTTGCTTCCCGACACCGATCCGCTGCATAAAGTTACCATCATCCCGAGGGGCATGGCCCTGGGCGTGACGATGCAACTCCCCATCGACGATCGGCACAACTACAGCCGCGAGTACCTGCGCAGCCAGATCGCCGTCATGATGGGCGGGCGCGTGGCCGAGGAGCTCTATCTCAAGAAGATCACCACCGGCGCGGGGAACGACCTGGAGCAGGCGACCGACATGTCGCGCCGGATGGTCTGCGAGTGGGGAATGAGCGAGACGATGGGGCCTCTCACCTTCGGCAAGAAGGAGGAGCAGATATTCCTGGGGCGCGAGATCGCCCAGCACCAGGATTACAGCGAGAGCACCGCCGCCCTCATCGACAAGGAAGTCAAGCGTCTCGTGCTGGAGGGATACGAGAAGGCGAGGGAGATCCTATCCACCCATGCCGACGCCCTGCACCGGATCGCCAAGGCGCTGCTCGAGTACGAGGTGCTGGCCGGCGACGAGGTTCTCCAGGTGATGCGAGGCGCGGATTTCGTCCCTCAACGCGAGCGCAGGGTCAAGCGTCCAGGACCGGAGGCAGCCGCAGCCCGACCGGAGCCAGAGCGGGTCCGGGAGGGCCGCTCCGAAAGCCCCGTTCTCTCGACGGATCCTTTGAAGCAGCCGGGCTAGTCTGAACATCCCATCGACTCGGTGACCCATCCCTTTCTCCTTCTGGAGGACTTTCGTCCTCCCTCCCGCGCGACCCCGCTCCGAGCCCTCGGACTGCCGGATAACCTGCCGACAAGCGTCATCGGTCTTCTCCTTCGCATAGAAGGGCTCTCGTCCGGTGAGGCGAAAGGTCTCATCCTCGCGGCCCGGCGCGCCCGGGGCCGCTCGCTCGAGCTTCCTCCCTCGGTGTCGGGAGCGTGCGTCGTGCTCATTCTGCCGGCCGAGTCCCGCGACGACTTCCTTCGGAACCTCCGGGCGGATGCGAAGCTTCTCCCCTTGTCCCGCGAAGTGGATGCCGCCCGGAAGGCGGCTCGCGGAGAGCTCCGCGGGATTCGGCTCGCCTCTCGCGAGCTATCCCTGTCTCGAAAGATTCTCGTCCAAGGCATTCTCAATGTGACTCCAGACTCCTTTTACGACGGCGGGAAATGGCTCGACCCGGTCCGCGCAAGGGAGCATGCCTGGAGGCTGAAGGAGCAGGGGGCGGACCTGATCGATGTCGGAGGGGAGTCGACGCGTCCCGGATCGAGGCCGGTTCCGGTCCAGGAAGAGATCCGGCGGGTCGTGCCGGCGATCG
>DASYRY010000406.1:0-5184 GCA_036004025.1 Candidatus Polarisedimenticolia bacterium
CGCGGGGGTCGTCATCTCCGCCTCTCACAACCCCTATCACGATAATGGAATCAAGGTCTTCTCCCGGCGGGGGATGAAGCTTCCTGACGGGGAAGAGATGGGGATCGAGCGGAGGATTCTGCGGGATGACTTCAATCCGCCTGACTGTGCCGGATCCCCTCCCGCGTCCGCCGACGATCTTCTCGAAGGCTACTTCCTCTCTCTGGCTCAATCGGTGGGGGGGGGAAGGCCGTTTCTGGGAGTGCGGGTGGCGCTGGATTGCGCCCATGGCGCGGCCCTGCGTGTTGCGCCGGAAATCTTCGGCAGGCTGGGCGCCCAGATCTTCGTGCTCGGGGACGCCCCCGACGGCCGGAACATCAACTCCGAATGCGGGTCGATGCATCCGGGCTCGCTGGGGGAGGCCGTCCTTGCCCGAAACGCAGACATCGGTTTCGCCTTCGACGGCGACGGGGATCGAGTCGTGGTGGTGGACCGAGCCGGAAGAGTGCTGGACGGCGACTACATCCTTTATCTCGCGGCGATGGATTTGAAAGAGCAAGGACTGCTCAGCGGTTCCGCCGTGGTCGGCACGGTGATGAGCAATCTCTGGCTCGAGAAGGAGCTGACCGCGGCGGGGATCCGGCTGATGCGGGCCCCCGTGGGCGACAAGTACGTCCTTGAGGCGATGCAACGCGAAGGTCTCGTGCTGGGGGGCGAGCAGTCGGGTCACGTGATTTTCCTGAGGGAGGCGACGACCGGAGACGGCGTCCTCACGGCGCTGAAGCTTCTCGACCTCGTGAGGCGGCGGCGCATCGACCTGGCCGCCTGGGCCGCGACCATCGCACGCTGCCCGCAGGTGCTGCACAACGTGCGGGTCGCGTCCAAGCCCCCCCTCGGCAGCGTGGAGGAGATCCGAGAGGCGGTGGAGAGAGCGGAGCGCGACCTCGCCGGCCAAGGCCGGGTGCTCCTGCGCTACTCCGGGACCGAGCCAATCCTCCGGGTGATGGTGGAGGGCGAAGACGAGGCGCGAATCTCCCGCACCGCCTCGGAGCTGAGGGATTTGGTGGCGGCGCGGCTGGGGGAAACGGGGACATGAGGAGCTCGATTGCGAGCCAGGGGGAGACGAGATGAGGCTGGGCGTCAACGTCGATCACATCGCCACGCTCCGGGAGGCTCGCCGTGCGGACGAGCCCGATCCCGTCGTGGCCGCCGCCCTGGCGGAGCTGGCGGGAGCGGACCAGATCACCGTGCACCTCCGAAGTGACAGGCGGCACATCAAGGAGCGGGACCTGGAGGTCTTGCGCAGGACGGTGCGCGGGCGACTGAACCTGGAAATGGCCGCCACCGAGGAGATGGTGAAGATCGCCGCCGTCATGAAGCCAGCCTGCGTGACGCTGGTTCCCGAGCGCCGGGAGGAAATCACCACGGAGGGGGGACTCGACGTCATCCTGAACCAGAACCATCTCAGGCGCATCGTTCACGCCCTTCGTGAGAGCGGGCTGGGGGTCAGCGTTTTCGTCGACCCGGACTTCGACCAGCTCAAGGCCATCACCAAGATCGACGCCGCCTCGATCGAGATCAACACGGGGAAATACGCCGACGCCAAGACCGACGACCTGCGCGCCCTGGAGCTGGCCAAAGTGGTGAGCGCCGCCCGCGGCGGCGCCAAGCTGGGCATGAAGGTCGCCGCCGGGCACGGCCTCGACTATCGCAATGTCCAGCCCATCGCTGCCATCGTGGAGGTCGAGGAGCTCAACATCGGGCATGCCATCGTGGCCCGTGCTTCCCTGGTCGGAATGGAGCGCGCGGTGAGGGAGATGAAGGCCCTCCTTCCTGGAAGGCGGAGCCCCCATCTCGCCTAGCGCGCGATGAGGTCTTCACTCATTCATGCTGCGTCCGAATCCTCCTCGATGTCGCATCCTGCGGCCTCTTGCGCTCGGCGCTTTCCTTGCGCTGGGGACCGGTGAGATTCGCGACTCCTTCGCGATCACTGCGCTGGCCGCCCGGAATACCGCCTTCAAGCTGCAATCGGAAGCGATGAAGCTCTACAAGGACGGGAGCTACAAGAGAGCCATCGAACTCCTGCGCCAGGTCACCAACCTGTCCTTGAACTCCTTTCTGGCGCACTTCTACCTTGGCCTGGCCCTCTCAGCCGACCGCCAGTATGCCGAGGCGCTCGAGCCGCTCAAGACCGCGCTCGAGCTCGAGCCGGGCCATATCCAGGCGCACATCGCGCTGGGAGACGTCTACCTGAAGCTGGGCGACACGACCGAGGCGCGCGCCGAGTACCTGCGGGCCCTCACCACGCAGGACAACTATGCTCCGGCGCACGACGGCCTGGGTCGAGTCTACGAGGCACAGGGAGACGACGACCGCGCGGTCGACGAATACCAGAAGGCGCTGCAGATCAACGCCGCCTTTCCCGATGCCTACGCCAGCCTCGGAGAGCTGTACCTGCGACGGGGACGCCTGGATGACGCGATCGAGCTCTTCCTGAAAGCCATCCAAATCAAGCCTGACTTCGCGCTGGGATACAGCCGGCTCGGGATCGCCTACAGCCGCGAGGGCCTCGTGAATCAGGCCATCGCGGCGATCAACCACGGCAAGGAGATCGCTCCTCAGGATCCCCTGCCCTATCTGTCCCTGGGGCGCATCTACCTCGACGCGGAGAACCTGGACCGCGCGGAGTCCGAGATTGAGGCGGCGCTGGTCCGAGACCCCGGCGGTCATGAGGGACCGATCCTGAAGGCGCGCCTTCTCCTGGCGCACCAGGATCTGCACGGCGCGCAAAAGGTGCTCGACGACGCCCTCGCCGCGGAGATACGGGAGCCGGAGGGGCGGAAAGAAGTCGAAAAAGAGCGCCAGCGCCTAGGCGCCATCGCTTCACGGACCGAGGAGCTGACCTCGACCATCGGCCGCAGCCCCGAAAGCGCTCCGGCCTACGTGGAGCTCGCCGCCCTCCTTTCCGAAGCCGGCGCCGCGGATCGCGCGGCCGAGCTGGGCGCGCGCGCTGCGGAGCTCCGTCCTGACCCTCCGACTCGACTTTCCCTCGCCTACTATCTTCTGAAGGCCCGAAGGACCTCGGAGGCCGTCACCGTCTTGAAGTCGCTCGCCGAGCAAGGGAACAGCGCGGCCCTCTTGAATCTGGGGGTGGCCCAGGCCTCGCTGGGCCAGGACGAGGCGGCGACCGCGTCCTACCGCAAGTACCTGGAGACCCATCCCAAGGACCCGGCGCCCCATCTGTATCTGGGAAACAGCCTTCTGCGCCTGGGGCGGACCGGCGAAGCTCGCGCCTCCTACCAGACTTATCTCGACGTCGCCTCCGGAGACGAGAAGACGGGAAAGGTCCGCAGGCTGCTGCGACTCTTGCAGCCGGCGGGGGCAGCGCCGTGAAGCGGGCGTACGGGGTCTTGTTCGCCGCCGTGTTGGCGTGCCTGTTGATGGCGCCTCTCCGGGCGGAAGAGGTTTCGAAGCGCAAGGGCTTCGAGATTGCCATCACTGCCCCGGTGACCGGAGATTTCGTTTTCGGGCGCACGGAGATCACGGCCGAAGTCACCGCGACGGATCCGTCACTGATCGAGAAGGTGGAGTTCTTCGTGGACGACAAGCTCGTCTTCATCGACAAGGAGCCGCCCTATGCCTGCGTCTACGATTTCGGATCCGAGCCACGCTCCTACGTCATCAAAGCGACGGCCCGCCACAAGGAGGGAGTGAGCGTCACCGCCACGTCCATCACGCGCAAGGTGATCCTGAACTATCAACTTCAAGTCAATCGTGTGGTGCTCTACGCCACGGCGCAGGACGGAGATCGCCGCTTCGTGCTCGATCTGAAGCAGGACGATTTCAGGCTCGTAGAGGACGACAAGCCCCAGGACATTCTGGATTTCTACGTGGAGGAGAAGCCCGTGGTTCTCTGCCTTCTTCTGGACAGCAGCGGGAGCATGCAGGGAAGGATGGACAAGGTGCACCTTGCGGCGGACAAATTCGTCGAATCCCTTCGGCCCGACGATCAAGCGCTGGTCATCGACTTCGACGAAAAGGTGTTCCTGCTCCAGGACTTCACCCGTGACTCCAAGCTCCTGAAGGAAGCCATCGACAGCACCGCCGCGGAAGGAGGGACCGCGCTGTACGACGCTCTCTACGCCGCCTTCCGTAAGCTTCGGGATCGACCGGGCAGAAAGGCGATCGTCATCCTCTCGGATGGTGAGGATACCAACAGCAAGTTCTCGTACCAGCGCGTCCTGGAATCCGCCAAGACGAACGAGGTGCTCATCTATTCCATCGGGCTGGGAGTCTCCATCCTGGACGTGGCCACACACTCCGTCCTCAAGACGCTCGCCGAGGAGACCGGGGGACGGTCGTTCTTTCCTGGAAGGGCGGAAGAGCTGGAGACCGTCTACCAGCAGATCGCTCAGGAACTGCGCAGCCAGTACTACCTGACCTACTCTCCGAAGAACGAGGACTGGAACGGGAAATGGAGGAAGATCCGGCTGACTGCGCCGAAGCGCAAGGACGTGGAGATACGGACTCGGCGGGGCTATTACGCGGTGCGCCGGTCGCAGGGGACATCTTCCGGAGAGGCCCGCGGCCGCTAGCCTAGGGGGTCGTGCTCTCCGGCGGAACCGGCTTCTCTTCAGGGACGAAATCTTCCGGGCGACCCTCGAAGCGAAGGGGATACTCCACGAGCGTAAGATTGAGGACGAGCCCAGCTTCCCGCGTCACTTCGGCTTGTTTCAGCTCCATCGTGACGTAGCCCGGAGAGACGATGCTGATCCGATAGATCCCCACGGGCACCGCCTCGAGTCGAATCTTTCCTTCGCGGTCCGATTGAGCCCGGAAGGTGGCGCCGGTGCGAGGATTCACGAGACCCAGGAGGGCGTCCGGGATGGGGTGCCGATCCTTGTCGCGAAGGGTCCCGACGACCTCCCGCACGATGGTCTCATCTCCCGGCGCCGTGTAGACGACCGGGGGCGGGGCGTCGGCGGCCGAGGGCGAGCCGGCCGGGAGCGAGAAGTCCACGATGTTCCTGAAGGGCGGCTGGACGACGATCCCTTTCTTGATCTGATGCTGGTACGCGTACCCGCTCACCTCGATGTCGTAGGAGCCTGCGTCAAGATCCTCGAACGCATACACGCCTTTGCCGTCGGTATCGGTCACGTTCATCACCCCGAGCTGCGGCGAGGTGAGGCGGACCAACAGTCCCGG
>DASYRY010000407.1:0-3965 GCA_036004025.1 Candidatus Polarisedimenticolia bacterium
CAATCGTTGTTCACTCCGTCGCAGATCTGCGGCGCACCTGGATAGACGGCCGCCCGGGCATCGTCGCAATCCGCCTGGCACTCGGTCAGGCCGTCCGAGTCGTCGTCCGCCTCGTTGGTTCCCGACAGCGAAGGCCAGCCCGGGGCGAGGCAGTTGTTGTTGAGTCCGTCGCAAATCTGAGGGGCCCCCGGATGGACCGCGGCCAGGGCGTCATTGCAATCTCCCTGACATTCGCTCAGCGAATCGCCATCGTCGTCCGCCTCTGTCGTCCCGCTCAGAGCCGGCCAGTTCGGAGCATTGCAGTCGTTGCTCAATCCGTCGCAGATCGGGGGAGCTCCAGGATAGACCGCCGCGTTGCCGTCGTTGCAGTCGTTGCAAGCTCGACGCCCGTCGGAATCGCCGTCGAGCTCGTTGGCGGGCACGGTGGGCCAGCCCGGCGCGCTGCAGTCATTGTTCACTCCGTCGCAGAGCTGCGGAGCTCCCGGGTAGATCGTGTTGTTGTTGTCGTTGCAATCGGCGCAAAGGGGATGGGAATCGGCGTCGGCATCGACTTCGTCGGCGGGCACGGCCGGCCATCCGGGGGCGCTGCAATTGTTGTTCCGGCCGTCACAGATCTGGGGCGCCCCTGGATAGACTGTGGCCCGCGTGTCGTCGCAGTCCATGGTGGCCCCGTTGGGGCACTCCGGTGATCCAGGCTGCCCGTAGCCGTCGTGGTCGCGATCGATGCAGGCACCGAGGAACTGGAGCGCCCCCAGGCAATCGATGCGAGGAAAAGTGAGATTGTTCTTGGGATCGGTGACGGGGATTCCGCTCGATTCCAGCGCCGTCTCGATCTCTGCCGGAGTGAGAGACGGGGCCGCCGAAAGGAGATCCGCGGCGCAGCCGGCGGCGTGAGGGGAAGCCTGGCTGGTGCCATAGTAGGTGGCGAGACCTCCTCCGAGGTAGCAGGAGCGGATGGCGGCGCCCGGGGCGAAGAGGTCGGTCGTGGCATTGCTGTTGGAGAAGCAGGTCACCTTGTTCGCCGTGGTGGCGGCGTCGCTGCAGACGCTGTAGGAGACGCCACCGATGTTGGCGTCATAGGTGGCTCCCACCGAGACGGCGTTCGCGATGCATGCCGGAGCCGACATTTGCGTCCCCGACGCGTTGTTCCCCGAGGAGGCGAAAGTGATCACGCCGTTCGATCGAAGGTTGTTGATGGCGCTGGAGTAGGCGAGCGTGAACGCGGAAGCGCTGTCGCAGTTTCCGTTGAACAACGCAAACGAACCCAGGCTCATGTTCACCACCTTGACGTCGGGGCGATTCGCGGCAATCCAATCCAGCCCCGCCACCACGTCACTGGAGCAGCAGGAATTGCCGTTGCTGTCGAGAACGCGAATGGCCACGAGGTCGGCATCCGGAGCGACGCCGACCGAAGAGAGAAGGCCCTTGGCGGTCACGATTCCCGCCACATTGCTGCCGTGGCCGTTTGCGTCTTCGGCCGCGCCGGGGCCCGACATGCGGCTGGTCCCATTGGGACAGCAGCCGCCCGTGCAGAAGCACTCCTGGCCGACCAGATCGTCGGCAAGGTCGGGATGGTCGGTATCGACGCCCGAATCCAGGATGGCGACCGAAACGCCCTGACCTCGATAGCCGAGGGATTGCATCTCGTTGGCCCTGATGAGCGGGACCGATTGGGCAAGATCGGCATGCGCGGGAGGATCCAGATCCACCCGCAGGATTCCGGAAAGCCCTCCCAGCTTCGCGAGTCCCTCTGCGTTGATCTCGCCCGCGAGCGCCGGCACCGTCTCGTAGCGCCAGCGCATCGCAAACTCGTTATGGGAGAGGATCGCCAGCACCCTTTCCTGCGCGCTCGCGACCTGTTCGCGCCGGCGCCCCGTGCGGTCCTCGGACAGTTCGGGAAGATCTAGATAGATGATGACGCGCGCTTGCTGCCCCGCCCCGACCGCCTCCACAACCTCGGCGGCGATCGGCCCGCCGGCTCCCGGTTCCTGTGAGGCGCGCGGGGACCCGAGCGCAAGGAGGAGCGGGAGGGCCGGAATCCATCGACCCGCAAGGGCCAGAAAGCTTCGTCCGGGCGCGCGGGGGAACGTGCGGGACGACATGGGTAGCCTCGAGATGAGCCTGGGGAGCCCGAATCGCCGCAGGCGGCAACAAGATTCGCCGATGCCGGACAGAGCAGGCCAGGCAAACGATCAGATACGATGAATCAATCACCGGGACAACCGGAATACTACAAGCGTGCATCGTGCCGCCGCAAGGTATTTCCGGCTCTTGGCGCCTCGAGCCGCCGGCGCGGCATCCTCGCCGCCGTGTCACCCGAACCTCTTGTGCTGCAATTAGATAGTTTTGACACCTTTCGAATCGCTGTGCCATAATCCGCCCTTCCCACGGCCGTTTCATAGGCCCACCGGAAGGTCTCTATGCCTAGAGAGATAAGGCGCGCCAGCGAGAAGGTCCGCAAGATCCCCTCCCGAACCGGAGTGTCCTACCGTGACGCCGGAGTCGATATCGACGCGAAGATGTCCGCCATCGCCAGCTTCTCCAGCATGGCGCGCGCAACGTTTTCTCGCGCCGTGCTCACCGAGATTGGATCCTTCGGGGGTCTGTACGATCTCGGCCACCTGGGGATGAAGCGTCCTGTCCTGGTCAGCAGCATCGACGGGGTCGGCACGAAGCTCAAAGTGGCCCTGCTGTGCGGCAGGCACGACACCGTGGGCGAGGACCTGGTGAATCATTGCGTCAACGATGTCCTGGTCCAGGGAGCCGTGCCGCTGTTCTTCCTCGACTATCTCTCGACCGGAAAGGTGCGCAAGGAGCTGCTCGAGAGGATCGTGTCGGGGATTGCGAAAGCGTGCAAGGAAGCGGGATGCGCCCTGATCGGCGGGGAGACGGCGGAGATGCCGGGGTTCTACGACGAAGGCGAGTACGATCTGGCGGGCTGCATCGTCGGTGCAGTCGAGCGCAGCGCGATCCTGGACGGCTCGAAGATTCGTCCCGGCGATCGGCTCCTGGGGCTGCCCTCCTCCGGGCTGCACACCAACGGCTATTCCCTGGCGCGCAAGGTCCTTTTCGAGGTGATGCACCTCAAGCCCACCACGCATCTGGCCGAGCTGGGAAGGACGATCGGCGAAGAGCTGCTGGAACCGCATCGCTCTTACCTGAGAGTCCTCCGTCCTCTGTTGGGGAAGGGCCTGCTGAAGGGGATGGCGCACATCACGGGAGGAGGCTTCACCGACAACATCCCGCGAATCCTGCCGGAGGGTTGCGCCGTCGAGCTGGACCCGGGCACGTGGAAGGTCCCGTCTCTTTTCTCCCTTATTCAAGAGGGGGGCAATGTCTCGGACACGGAGATGAGGAGGACTTTCAATCTGGGGATCGGGATGGTCCTGGTCGTGGGGAAGCTGGATGCGGACAGCGTGAAGCGAAGACTGGAGCGCAGGGGCGAGGGCGCGGCGCTGATTGGCACGGTGGTGCCGGGAAATCGCCGGGTGATCTTCTCGGGAGCCAAGCATTGAGGGCCGACGGGAGGATCGGGCTGCTGATTTCGGGACGCGGCTCCAACATGGAGGCGATCATCCATTGCGTGGAAAACGCGCGGATCCCGGCGGTCGTGGCGGTGGTGATCAGCAACGAGCCGGACGCTGAGGGCCTGAAAAAGGCCCAGGACCACGGGGTCGAGACGCTGGTGCTCGACCACCGGAAGGCTCCCGATCGACACGAACAGGATCGAAGGATCGTGGCGGCGCTCGAGGAGCGGCGGGTCGACCTCGTCTGCCTCGCCGGCTACATGAAGATCCTGACTCCGGCGTTCGTGAAAGCCTACGAAGGCCGGATCATGAACATCCACCCCTCTCTGTTGCCGGCTTTCCCTGGACTGGATGCACAGCGCCAGGCGCTGGAGTATGGGGCGCGCTACTCGGGAGCGACGGTCCACCTCGTCGACAGCGGCGTGGACACCGGCCCCA
>DASYRY010000408.1:0-2255 GCA_036004025.1 Candidatus Polarisedimenticolia bacterium
GAGTGGGTCGACCAGACCCTGCTGGAGATCGACAAGGCGATGCGAACCATGAAATGAGCGCCGCCGGGATCCTTGGGCCCCAGCGAACGAAAGTCGAAGGATCGGCCGGCGGCCATGACTCTCACAGAAGGGAAAGCCCAGGAGGATGGTGAAGGGCGTGGTCGGCGACCTGGAGATTGTCAGAAGAATGCTGGCCGGGGACGAGGAAGTCTTCACCGCGTTCTTCGAGGATCATTTCGCCCGCCTCTATCGCTTCGCTCTCCCCAGGATGGGTCACGATGCGGCGGCGGCGGAAGACGTCGTCCAGTCGGCCCTGTGCAAAGCCATCACCCACCTGCGCACCTATCGGGGAGAGGCCGCCTTGTTCACCTGGCTCTGCACCTTCTGTCGCCACGAGATCAGCGCTCACTTCCGGCGCCAGAAGCCGGTGATCCAGGCCGAGGGGCTCCTCGAGGACATTCCCGAGATACGGGCCGCGCTGGATTCTCTGGCGGCGAGTCTCGAGCAGGATCCGGAGAATCAGCTCTACCGAAAGGAAGTTTCCCGCCTCGTGCAGGTCACCTTGGATTCCCTTCCCGCCTCTTACGGCGACGCGCTGGAATGGAAATACATTCAAGGATTATCCGTCGAGGAAATCGCCGCGAAGCTCGAAATCGGCCTCAAGGCGGCCGAATCGGTCCTATCGCGCGCGCGGGAGGCCTTTCGAGAAGCCTTCGCAGTCTTCGGTCCAGCGACCCATCTTGCAACGAAAGGGCGAGGAGCGTCATGAGCGACTCGGAGAACGGCTCGAACCTGCCGGGGGGTTTCCGGGACCAGGGCGAGGAGCTGATGGCCCGCCTCCTTCGACTCGCCGGTCCGCGGGCGCCCGTCCCGGAGGACGCGAAGGAGCGCGTTCGGCAGGCCGTCTTGGCGCGCTGGCGCGTGCAGGTGCGATCCCAGAAAAGAAGGAAGACGCTCCTTTGGGTGGGGGTGGCTCTCTCGGCCGCCGCGGTGCTGACCGTCGGGATCGGCCTGAGCCGGCGGCTCCCGCTCGACGGCGCTTCCGCCCCCGGGCCCTCCGCCGCCACCTTGCTGCGCCTGGACGGATCGGTGGAATGGCCGGACGCCAAGTCCCATTCTGCCGGCGACGCGCTCCCCGCGGGGACTCGGCTTCGCACAGGGCCCGAGGGGCGCTTGGCGCTTCGACTCGCGGGCGGAGCCTTCTTGCGGCTGGACCGGGAAACCCACCTCCTCTTGATTTCCTCCTCCTTGCTCGAGCTGGAGCAAGGGGCGGTCTACTTCGACAGCGGCGAAGACCACGTCGCCTCGACGTCTCTCGAAATCCGGACTCGGATGGGCATCGTTCGAGACCGGGGAACTCAGTTCGAGATCCGGGTCGAGGCACGCGCGATGCGGGTGAGCGTGCGCGAGGGGACGGCGAGCCTGACGCGAGAGGACCAATCGTACGAGGCGGGATCCGGGACCCGATTGTCGGTGGACGAGCGAGGCGTGGTGGAGACCCGCGCCATCTCCCGCGAGGGCACCGACTGGGACTGGGTGCTCGCCATCGCACCGGCGTTCGACCTGGAAGGGAAGACACTAGGAGAATTCCTAGACTGGGTCTCCTCGGAGACCGGCTGGGAGGTGCGTTTTGCGGAGCCGTCGATCGCGGGCGAAGCCTTCACCGTGATCCTGCACGGCTCGGTGCAAGGAATGCGGCCCGATCAGGCGCCCGCCGCGGTGCTCCCGACCTGCGGCCTGAGTTCCCATTTGGAGAGAGGGATTCTGACCGTCGCGCGGCGCGCTCCGAAGGGGATGCCATGAGACCTTCGAGACCAAGAGCACGCCCAACCTCTTCTGAGAGGAGGATTTAGGAGACCCAAGCTGCCGTCGTGCTGAGATTTCGGACACGTCTTGGCAGCCACTCCCACCTTGACTCGCCCTGAAATCGCCGTAATCTTCCTCGAGAGACCCAAGTCAGCTTAAGGAAGAGGCTATCATGCGGACGGCGCGATGAGTGTCAGGGGTTGGCTTCTGCCGCTCTGGATTGGCGCCCTGGCGTTCGGCAGCGCCTTTCCTAAGACCGCCCAGGCGGATTCCCCGAAGTATGCGCATCGTCCCCTCACCGAGGCGCTCGAGAGTCTCCGAGCGCACGGGCTCCCTCTGATTTACAGCAGCGATCTGGTGCGCTCCGATCTGATCGTCCAGACGGAGCCCCGCGCGGACGATCCTCGGGGCATCCTGGAAGAGCTGTTGGCGCCTTTCGGACTCGCCTC
>DASYRY010000409.1:0-2648 GCA_036004025.1 Candidatus Polarisedimenticolia bacterium
GATGAGGCCGGTGTGGCGCGGTATCCTGGCGCTCGTGCTGGCGGCGGGAGGGCAGCTCCTCCTCTCCAAATACCTTCCGACCGTGGGAAGGATGGTGGACCTCTACACCGTGCTGGTCCTGTATTACGCGGTGACCCGAAGGCGCGTGGCGGTCATGGTGATGGGAACGACCGCCGGGCTGGTGGAGGATCTGCTTGCCTCCCCGGTGCTGGGAGTCAATGCTTTCAAGAAGACCCTGGTGGGTTACGTCATGGGGACCCTGGGCACGTATTTCATGCTCAACCAGCCGCTGCCCCGGTTCGGAGTTCTTTTCCTGGCCACCCTGCTGGAGGCACTGACGGAAGCGGGCCTGTTCTTGGTCCTGGGACAGCACGCCGTCCTGCCCTCGACAGGAGATCTCGTGCGCTTGGGAATGGGCAATGGGGTGGCGGGGATTATCGCTTACTGGCTCGCCTCGAAAGTGGAGTGAAGCTTGGCCTGGGACTATCGAAGCAGCAAGGATTTCAAGGACTATTATGAGGAGCGCCGCCTGCAACGCCGGATCGGCTTCATCTTCGTCCTTATGGCGGGGCTGTTCCTCGCTTATCTGTCCAACCTCTGGTACCTGCAGGTGGTGAACGGCGAGAACTACCGCCGCTTGGCGGACAACAACCGCCTCCGGCAGGTGGTGGAGAACCCTCTGCGGGGAGTGCTCCTCGACCGGGAAGGGCGGCCGATCGTGCGCAATCGCATCGCATTCAACGTCCTTCTGGATCGGGAGAAGATCCAGCATCTCGACGAGACCGTCCGCAGCCTGGCGCTCATCCTGAACCTTCCCGAGCAGACCGTTCGTGAGCGGATCGATCGCTACCGCAACCGCCCCACCTTCGAGCCCGTCATCGTGAAGGAGGACGTGGATCTCGCCGAAGCCGCCTACCTCGAGTCGCGCAGGCTGGAGTTTCCGGAGGTCTCGGTGGCCATCGAGCCGAAGCGGAGCTACGAAGATGGCGACCTCGCGGCGCACGCCCTGGGGTATGTCGGGGAGATCTCCGAGTCCCAGCTGGGGAAGACGCGCTACGCCGGATACCAGCTAGGCGACGTCGTGGGAAAGGCGGGATTGGAGAGCTTCTACGACGCGCAGCTCGCGGGGGAAAAGGGCTGGAAGCAGGTCATCGTCAACAGCCTCGGGCGCGAGATGAGGGAGCTGCCCGTGGGCAAGCGGCCCGTGCCCGGGAACGCGCTGCGATTGACCTTGGATCTGGATCTCCAGGAGGAGCTCGAGAGCGCGTTCCAGGACAAGATGGGATCGGCTGTCTTTCTCGATCCGGACAGCGGCGAGGTGCTGGCGATCGTGAGCAAGCCCTCCTTCGATCCCAACATCTTCGCTCGACGTTTCTCGGCGGAGGAATGGAAGAGCCTGATGAATTCCGAAACGCACCCGCTGCAGAATCGGGCCATCCAGAGCAAGTTCGCGCCGGGATCTGTCTTCAAGATCGTCATGGCGATCGCCGCCTTGGAGTCGGGCAAGGCCTCCCCTGCGCGCACCGATTCCTGCCCGGGATATGCCGTGATCTACGGCCGCAGGTTCTTGTGCCACCAGGAGGGGGGACACGGAACGCTGGCGATGGTGGAGGCGATCAAGAAGTCCTGCAACGTCTACTTCTATCACCTGGGAAGGGACCTCGGCATCGAGCTGATCTCGCAGTGGGCGCACCGCCTGGGATTCGGGCAGCCCACCGGTGTGGATCTGATGCACGAGGAGGGAGGGACGGTCCCGGACGCGGCCTGGAAGCGGCGCACCCGGAACGAGCCCTGGTACCCCGGTGAGACCATCTCGGTCTCCATCGGGCAGGGCGCCCTCGAGGTCACCCCGATGCAGATGGCGTCCTTCGCGTCGGTCATCGGAAATGGGGGCACGTTCTACCGGCCCCATCTCCTGCGCAGCCGGGAGATCCGCGGAGGCGTGGAGGAGGGGATTCGGCCGCCGGAGGTGCTCGGGCAGCTCGGCTTGAAGCCCTCCACTCTGCAAGTGATCAAGCAGGCGATGTGGGAAGTGGTGAACCAGGGCGGCACGGGCACGAAAGCGGCCATTCCGGACAAGGACGTCTGTGGCAAGACCGGCACGGCGCAGGTTGTTAAGGCCTCTGCAGGCGTCAAGAGCGAAAAGCTCGCGGAGTCGATCCGGGACAATGCTTGGTTCGTGGGATTCGCCCCGCGGGATCATCCCCGCATCGCGTTCGCGGTGTTCGTCGAGCGCGGAGGACACGGCGGGGAATCCGCGGCCCCGATCGCCCAGCGCGTCATGTTGAAGTTCTTCGAGAAGATCGATCGTCCTGTGGAGACTCGCCCCATTGCTCGAGCGTCGTAGCCTTCACGGATTGGACTGGGTGCTGACGTTCGCCGTCCTCTCCCTGTGCGCGGTGGGAATGGGCATGGTCTACTCCGCCACCCTCGGCGGGCCCCTGGCGCCTCTCGCCACGAAGCAAATCTTCTACTTCACCATGGGCATCTTGGGACTGGCGCTGGCGCTGACGATCGACTATCACACTCTCGCGTCGCTCAGCTTCGTCTTCTATGCGGCCAGCCTGATCCTGCTCTTCTATCTGCTCCTGTTCGGGCGAGCCATCGCGAACACGAAGGGCTGGCTGGAGCTGGGTCCGGTGAACTTC
>DASYRY010000410.1:0-6946 GCA_036004025.1 Candidatus Polarisedimenticolia bacterium
GATTGTGCAGTCCGGTCAGCTGGTCGTGGGTCAGCTCCTGATCCAGTTGCTCCTGCACCTGGGCTTTCTCCGCGGCTTCCCGATGCAGCGCCTCGCGCGCCTTGGCCAGCCGCTCCTTGCGGCGCTGGACTTCCATCCGGAGCATCTCGGGCTGGAGGAGAAGACCGTAGGTCGAGAAGCCGGCCATGGCGGAGAGCAGTAGAACGAGCGCGATTCCGGCCGCCAGAGTGCCCACCGGGTACCAGCCTCCTCTTCGGGCGATCGCCAGCGTCCACGATTGTCCCGGCAGGCCCAGATCGATGGTGATGCGCTCGCCGGGAAGCTCCGCCGCGCCCAGGATGGGAGGCGCCCCTGCCGCATCTTCATCGGATCGGACGAACGCGAAGAGGTACCCTGCGTTGCCGAGACGATCCACTCCGCTGGCCGCCATCGCTTGCACCAGATCGATGACGAGCGTGATGGTCTCGGAGGGGCCTTCATCCGATTCGGCCTCTCTGGGGAGCCGGTGCTCCACCAGGGCGACCTTGCTCCCGGCCGGAGTCACGTACGGTCCCTGGACCGTCGTGAGCGCCTTCCCCGGAGCCTCGTCCGCCAGGCGCCCTCTTTCGCTCGTCTCACGTCCGAGAGCGAAACGGGGATCCAGAGTCTCGCATCTCTCATCACCGCGCTGTCGCCGGACTCCCCGAATCGAAGGGAATTGCCGTAACAGGCGCCGGAAGGAAGGCTGGAGCGATGCGCAGTCGGGACCCGCGGCGAACAGCGCAAGGGTCTCGCTCACCGTGGAAAAGCGCTGGAATTCCACTTCAAGACGATGCGCGAAATCCGTTCCCAACATCCGCGCCCGACTCTGCTCGACCTCCCGCTGCCGGCTCCAGGTCATTCGAAGGAACGCGCCTCCGATCAGCAATGCCAGCCCTCCCGCCAGCAAGGCCCGAGAGACGGGCCGTCTCCTCGTCATGGCTGCACGCCTTCCGGCGGCGCCGCCGCTGCCGGGGAAAGCGGAAGAAGCCAGAGGGCCGACAGCGTGCGCCGGGTCGCGGTTTCCCCATCGAATCGGGATCCGATGAGACTCATCTGCTGGCGACCCAGGGGAATGGTGACGCTCAAGTAGACTTCGGTCGAGCTTTGAGTCTGATCCGACGACGCTCCGGGGTACGGCACGGTCCGGCCGATGGTGGCGCCTAGAAGCCAGGTCAGGGACGGGGTGCGCAAGCGGACGCTCCCATTCACGTAATCCTCTTCGAGGTCGCCCGAGATGCCCGAGAAGAGGCTCAGACCCGCACCCCACCGCTTGGGTGAGGTGAAGTCGACGCCGCCTTGCAGCAATTGACCCTCGCGATCTCCCACGTTCAGCCAGCGATCGCCGATAGACGCGGTCCAGCGGCCAGGAACGATGCTCGCAACCAAGATGGCGCCCAACTCCTCGAAGTCCGTGGCCTGACCGGGGAAGCTCGCGCGCCCTAATCGCGCGGAGGCATCGCATCGGGTGCGCCGGCCGATACGGAACGTGCGCCCGGCCGCGGCATACGCCCAATGTCCCCCTTCGATCCGGACTGCAGCCAGGCCGATCTGAAACGGATCCTGATCGTGCGTCCGGCTCAGCCACATGGCCCCCGCGGACCAACCCTGAAGGACTTCGGTGCCATCGAAGCGATCCAGGCCGAAGGCGAGGCTTCCTCGCTCGGCGGCGCGCGCCGGGAGAGCTCCGATCGCGGCGAGGACCAGCGCGATCCACGCGACCGGCTCCCGCCTCCGCGCCATCACGAGGGATCCTCCGCGCCCGCCGCCGCGGGGCCATGCTCGGTCCGGAGCGCGACGAGGATCTCCTCGAACGTCAGGCTCACGAGCGCTCCCCGTTCGGAGGTGATGCCGTGGGCGCGGAGCCGCCCTTCGCGAAGCTCCGGCCCAATCCTGTAGCGACAGTTCACCACCTCCGCGCTCCCGCCGGAGAGCAGGAGGCGCGGGCAGGCGGCATCGTCGAATCCGACGACCTCGAAAATCGTGCGCGGCGCTCCGTCCACCAGCATCTGCCTGCGAAAGCTCTCGCTCATGTGAAGGATCGCTCCGCTCTCCGGATTCACGACGACCCGAGGCAAGGGATCCTGCTCGATCAGGCGACGGAAGAAATCATCTCGAGATTCCGAATCCGATCCGAGGGAGAGAGGGATCGCTCGGCCCAGCCGCCCGGAAAGCACATCCCCCAGGACGACCACTCCCAGGGAGCCTCCTGCGAACAGGATCAGGTCCAGCATGAAATGGGAAGAGGGCTCCGCATCGCCGCGGGTGCTCGCCGCGCCGGCGAGCCGGATGAGCTTGCCGAGACCGGTGATGGGAATCCCGGCGCGATAGGCCTGCCAGCCCAATGCCTCCGATTCGGACAAGGCGATGATCGACACGCCAAGCCAGGACAAGGCGGCGATTCCGTACGGGCCCCAGCCGGGCCGCAACAGCGCCTGGGCAAGAAGGATCGGAACGAAGACCCACAGGAAGACCGGATTGGACACGCCGCCTGAGAGATGCCACACCCAGCTCAAAGTCAGGACGGTGCCTCCTTGCAGAAGGATCGCGCCGATGCGCCGCCCTGCGGGGCCCGCCTTGCGCTCCACGAGCCACCAGCCCGCCTTGTAGGCCACCCCCCAACATGCGAGAGTCAACGCCAAAGCCGGTATCGGCGGCGAGGTGATGCCCCAAAGCCAAGGCAGGAGCAGCAGCAGGAACGCAGCGGTCAGGCTCGCGAAGACTACGAGCTCCAGAGTCTCGTCCCGTGGCGGCGCGATTCTCGTCATGAGGAGGGGCCCTTCACGGGAGGGACGAGATACCTGCCGCGCACCGGCTCATCGAAGAGATTCCCCGTCAGGCTGTTTGCCTCGAGTCGCGGATGCGCGAAGATCGTCCCGCCATGGGACGGGACGTAATCGAGAATCCGCAGGGCCGCACCTCCGCTCCCCATCACATGGTTGTCACGAAGACCGGGAGAGCCGCCGAGGACGAACAGTCCATCCACCTTCTGTCCCAGCAGCACGTTGCCTTCGACCAGAACGGGAGACTCCTGGCTCCCGAGGATGAGGGCGATGCCATATCCGTTGCCGTGCAGTCGGTTGGCGCGCACCAGGCCCCGCGACGAGGAGCGCAGGAGCAGGCCCATCGCCGAGTTGTGGTCGATTTCATTCCCCTCGATGAGCAGCCCCTGCGTCTCCTCCGCCTGGATTCCGATGGCGCCGGAATGCACCCGGTTCCGCTTGATCTCTCCCGCGCGGCCGCTCAAGAAGAGGCCCGCCTCCCGGCAGTTTCGAAACTCGTTCTCCTCGACCCGAGAATCAGCATGGATCAGGCTCAGCCCGATACGGTCCTCCTGGAACGTGTTGCCACGGATGACGCGCCGGGATGGGCCGGAGGCTGAAGGAGGCGAAAGCGCCGCCCAGATTCCCGCAGAGAGGTGCCGCCGAAAGTGGCTTCCCAGCACGGCCACCTGTGCATCGGAGAGGATCAGGACGCCCGTGTCGTTCGAATCGAAGGTGGACTTCTCCACCCTCAGCTCCTTCACGGAGCCTCCCACCAGGATGCCGATGTGAGAATCCGAGATGTCCACGCCCGTCACCGCCACCGCGCCGCCGTTTACCTGGATCGCCGTCCCGCCAACGGCGCGAAGCTTCAATCCCCAGAAGCCCACGCGGGGGCTCGACGCCTCGAACAAAGGCGCATCTTTCGGAAGGTCAGCCTCGATCGTCGTCGTGCCGCCGCCCTCGATGACCATCCCGACCGGATTGACCAGCGGAGGAAGCGGCGATCGCACCCGTACGTGATGAGCCGTGAACTGAATTCGGGCGCGGCCCTGCGCGAGATTGGCGTCGAAGATCGCCTGACGGAGGCTGCCGATTCCCACGTCGTCCTCGCTGCTCACGACGGCGACCGCGGAGCCCTCGAGCGGAAAGATGGATTCGCGATCCGGACGAATCCAGCGCGCCGCCCCGCCTGCCAGTCCGGTCACGAGCAGGAGCACCAGCAGCGCCAGGTTGCGCGCCGCGATCCTGGAGCCCCGGCTCGCAGCGCCCGGCTCTCTCTCCCCCAGGATGCTCACGGATGGACCGGCACGGAGGCGCCCGGCTCGGGAGCATCGAAGTGATCCGCGAAAATGCGCCTTCCGAGGAAGCGCAGGCTCAGCCAGTTGAGATACCCGAGGGTCGTGGGAATCACCAGCGCGAGCTGATAGAAGAAGAACAGCGGCGCCACCGGGGCGATCCGGGCCCGATCCCTCCGTCGGATCGCGGTGAGCAGCAGGATGGCCACGAAAGCGGAGTACTGCAGATAGGCGACGAGAAAATGAGTCGGGTCGGTGAGGGCGCCTTCCGGAATCAAATCCAGGCCCAGCACGAAATCGAGCCCGTTCAGGATGCTCAGGGACAGGACGAGCAGCATCAACAGCCGAAGCGGGTGCAAGAGGATCGCCAGCACGCCCGTATAGACAAAGAAATGGTAGCCTCGGGACACGTCCCGAAACCAGAAGGAACGAAGGCGTCCAAGCTGGGTGACGTAGACGTCGAGCAGCCCGAAGTACCAACCCACGCGCTGAGAAAACAGATCCCGCCACGATCGCTTGGCGGCGGTGTCGAACACCAGCCTCTCGTCGTGATAGATGCGCTCTCCCTCCGAGAGCAGGATCACGGAGTTCTTCAAATCTTCCGCGTAGACGCTCAGATCGTGCTTTCCCAGAGCGGAAGCGAGGGCGGCCCGCCGGTAGAAGGAGAGCCCCGAAGTGATACAGTGATCCCCCAGGCTCTTCCGCAGGACCGAGAAGGATACTTCGTACTCCAGTGCCTGCATCGCCGGGAGGACACCCGCCTCGGAGATCCGGAAGCGTGGCGCCATGGCGGCCATGCCGCTGCGCTGGAATTCGAAGATGCGCCTCTCCAGGCAGTCCAGCCGGGTGGGGTCCGAAAGCCGGCAATCGGGGTCCATGACGATGACCGTCTCGACACTGGGATCCAGCGCCCGAAGGAGCTGCCGGATGGCCGCCGGCTTCTTCCGGCACCGCATTCCCTCCAGACAGCGGAATCCCGCGCGCCGGAGGCTCTGGACCGTGCCGTCGGTCGAGCCGTCATCGATGATCCAGGTCCTTCCCCGAAGCGGCAGCATCTCTTCGACGAACTCCTCCACTTCGTCCTCGAGGTTGTGGACGGAAAGCAGAAAGGCGTAAGGCTTCACGTGCAGCCCGACTTGAGCGTCCGTGAACCGGCCGACCTCCAGCGGAGTGGAAGTCGGGCATTCCCGGCTCCCGACCGATGCGGTATGGGCGCGAATCAAGACCCGTCGAACGATGAGGTCGAAGAGATCGAGGAGAAGCATGAGATTCGCCAGGACGTAGACCGCCAGATAGCCCTGCCTCGCCAGGGGAGTCACCTCGAGAACCGACACCAGCAGGACGAGCGACACGACTCCCGCGACCCAGAGCCACCGGGACTCCCTCACGCCCCCGCGCATGTCACATCCGATCACCGGGCTGCACCTCCCACGGCCCGAGGCCGTCGGCGGCCTTCGCCTCGCCGAGCGCCAGGGCTGCCAGGTAGCCGGCCTTGTATTCCCAGCCTGTCTCCTGGGCCATGACGCCGTCGGAAGGATCCGTCGTGAATACGAAGAAACCTCGACCTGCACGCCGGGCTCGCGAGGCCAAAGCGGCGAGAACGCTGCGCCTCTCTGACGGCGGTCCGATCAGGAGCACCAGTCGGTCCGTGTCACCGGCCTGCTCGACGATGATCCTGGATTCTCCGGCACGCAGCGTCTGCACCGGGTAGGGCCGTCTCAAGTACTGGGATCGCCAGGCCGCGGCGTCCGGATAGACGAACCGCGTCGCCGATCCAGGACCGGTGACCGTAGACGAAGCTTCGATTTCGGCGACATCCACGACTCTCAATTCCCGGGAGCCGTCGCGGGGCGATGGATGCTCCTCACCGGGAGCGGCCCCAAGGTAGGCCGTCGGGAACAACGTGGCGCCGCAACGTCTCATCACGCGCGCGCTCGCGTTCTCCGTCGCCCCGAACGCCATGAGCAGGGCGCAGCCTTTCCTCGCGGCCATCGGCGCGGAACCGCGAACGAGCGCCTGGAAGCACCCTCGGCCTCGCGACTCCGGAAGCGTCCACGCCGAGGTGATGATCCCGACCTCGAGCCGGGAGCCCGTCGCGAGCCTCACGAGCCTGTAGTTCAGCCCCATCCCCGCCACCGCCCTTCCCCGCTCGCGCAAGACGAGCAGGTCCGGCGTGCGCCCCGCGAACTCCCGTCTTAGGTACCATCGATGGACCCAATCGCCCCAACCCGCACCGAAGCACCGATTCACGCTCGCGAGGAACTCCCGGTCGGTCCCCGCGGGACTCAGCTCGATGGCGCTGGATTCGGCCGGGTTTCCAGGACGCGCTCGGCAATCTGTCCCAGGGACGCCCACCATAATCGCTCCCCATAGCGTCGATGGAGCTCGACGAAGATCTTTTCCAGGTAGTCCACATAGGAATCGTCCAGGCCATCGAGCATCGAATGCCCGCCTCCGTTCTTGAAGATGTGGGCCTTGATCGCCAGCAGTCCGCCGCACTCGACGATCTTCACGGCGCGCTCCATGCGGGAGGTCGCCTGGAAGTTGTGGGTGAAGTGCACGAGTCGACGATTCTCGAGGGTCTCCGGCTGAAGAAGCGGGAAATCCCTCAGCGCGCAGCTCGACGTCACGGCGATCCGGCTCACGGGAGTCGTCAAGTCCCGCGCCGCGCTCACATAGCGAAACCGGAGATCGGCGAGGGCCTGTGCCAGGGGTCCGGGCAGATTCCACCCCGGCGGCTGAAATCCCTTGGTGTACTGGATCTTCGCCGCGTCGAAAATCTCCAGCGCTTGGCTCAACAAGGCCGTAGCTTCGGCGCAATCCTGCTCCTGGAATTCCACGGTGAGACGCAATCCCCGGTGGAGATGA
>DASYRY010000411.1:0-5685 GCA_036004025.1 Candidatus Polarisedimenticolia bacterium
AGTATGAGCCCTGACCTGGCTCGGGATCCGGGACGTTCGTAAAGTGGAACTCCCGCTCCGCCCATGCGATGACGGGGCCGAGCGTCGTCTTCTGGCTGCCGAGGAAGGTGTACTCGAGGGCCTTCCCCACGACCTGGATCCCATCGATGTTCAGATTGGCCGCGATCTTTCCCGGGGGGATGGTCGGATGCGTCGCGTAGTACTGGGAGCCGCGCAGACCCCCTTCCTCCGCGGCGGCGGCCATGAACACGATCGATCGGGGAGGACGCGCGCCGCGGGCGGCCGCCTCCATGTAGCCGTGAGCCAGCTCCAGAAGGATGGAGACTCCCGACGCGTTGTCGACGGCGCCGTTGAAGATGCTGTCCCCCTTTTCCGGCTTTCCCACTCCGAGGTGGTCGTAATGGGCGGTGAAGATGACCGCCTCGGACTTCCTTCGGGGATCGGAGCCTTCGAGGACGCCCAGGACGTTCGCGGTCTCCACCGGCCGCACCTTGGAGACGACGTGCGAAGTGACCGTGACGCCCATCGGGACCGGACGGAAGTCGCGCCTCGCGGCCGCCTCTCGAGCCCGATCCAGATCCTTCCCCGCCTGGCGGAAGAGATCCTTCGCCTTGGCCTCGGTGATCCAGGACTCGAGCTTCAGCGCCCTCTCCCCCGGCGCGCGCCCCACGAAGGGCTGCTCCTTGGACCAGGAGTTCTGCACGACGTTGAAGCCGTAGCCCGCGGAGGGTGTGCTGTGGATGAGGATGACCCCGTTGGCGCCTTTCTTGAGTCCCATCTCGAATTTGTAGGTCCATCGGCCGTAGTAGGTCAGTGCGGGACCGCCGAAGAGCTTGGGATCCGGCGAGGGCGGATCGTTGACCAGCATCAGGAGCGTTTTCCCGCTCACGTCCATGCCTTTGTAGTCGTCCCACTCGAACTCCGGAGCGACGATGCCGTAGCCCACGAAGACCAGATCCGACTTCTGGTCGGTGACTTTGCCCTCGGTGCGCGACCAGGCGACGTAATCGTCGAGATACTTGAGGGGCACGCTTCCCTTGGCGGTGGCCAGCGAGAGACGGGTCCCTGGCTCGGTGGTGATCCCCATGAGCGGGACCTTCTGGAAGTAGGTGCCGTCCGAAGCCCCCGGCTTCAGGCCGATCAGCTCGAACTGGTTGGCGATGTAGGCCGCCGCCATCTCGCCTCCGCGCTGGCCGGTCCCACGACCTTCGAGCAGGTCGGAGGAGAGGAACTTCAGATGGGCCCGCATCCGATCCGCGCTGAGCTCGTTGAGGGACATCCGGGCCTTGCGTGGCAGGGAGAAGCTCGTCGTCCCTGCCGGGGAGACCCCCGTGGCCAGCAAGGCAAGAAGAGACGAGAGCAGGATCGCGCGACGCATCGGATACCTCCAGGAGAAACGGATTTGAATTGGAGCGCGACCCGCGACCGGGGCCGGCGGAGCCGGATTATAGCACCGGCTATGGCTTCCCGCGGAGACGCCTCAGGGCGGATGGACCATGGGGACGAAGCGCACGGGCAGCACGTCGCGGGAGAGCATCGCGCCGGTCGAGTCCTTCTCGAGGAGCCGAAGGCTCTGCACCTCTCCCGCGGCGCCCACCGGGATCACCAGGCGCCCCCCGATACGTAGCTGCGAGAGCAGGGCTTCAGGGACAACCTCCGGCGCCGCCGTCACCAGGATGACGTCGAAGGGAGCCTTTTCCGGCCACCCCGCGTAGCCGTCGCCGATTCTCACCTCGACGTTCCTGCACCCGATCGATCTCAGCCTGCGCCGGGCTTCCTTCCCGAGGGACTCCACAATCTCTACCGTATAGACCTCGGCAACCAGGGACGACAGGATCGCCGCCTGGTAGCCCGATCCGGTCCCCACCTCCAGGGCGCGATCCCCGCCGGCCGGATGAGCCAGCTCCGTCATCAAGGCGACGATATAAGGCTGGGAGATGGTCTGTCCCGCGCCGATCGGAAGAGAGGTGTCTTCGTACGCTAGATGCTGCAGCGCGGGCGGGACGAAGAGGTGCCGAGGCACCGTCCGCATGGCGGCGATCACGCGGGAGTCTCGCACACCTCTCGCCTCGATCTGCGTGGAGACCATCGAGGATCGCCTCTCCTCCCATGACGGAGCGCCCGCCGAGGAGCAGGCCAACCATCCTGACGCCAGCAGGATCGAAATTGCGCGCTGCGAGAAAAAAACGGCCGGCATGCTGGACTCCGCCAGGATCGCGCCCGATATTGGGATTGCTGGATTCTACCGCTGCTCGGAGGTTTTTCATGCGCCGCGCGCCCGCATGGCTCCTTTTCCTGGGTTTCACGCTCCCCTCCCTCTCCTTCGCCATCGCGTCCTCTCCCGGCGATGCACGCATCGTCGACGCCGTGGAGTCGGCCCTCATGGCATCGGGAGACTCCGGAGTGCGGGGGCTGAGGGTGCGCTGCGAAGCGGGCATCCTGACGCTGGGAGGCACCGCCGACACGCTCTCCACGCTCGACATGGCGCATCGCGAAGCGGCAAGGGTCCCGGGCGTCCTGGACGTCGTCGTGACCGCCGTCGTCTCGCGCCGCGGGATCCCGAATGCCCAGGTCCTCGCCGACGTCCGCCAGGCGCTCGGCCGGATGGATTCCGCCTCCGGAAGCATTCAAGCCACAGTCGGGAGCGGCCGGGTGATGCTGCAGGGAGTCACCGGGACTTTCGAGCAGAAAATGATGGCTGAGAAGGAAGTCTCCAAGATTCCGGGAGTCTCCGGGATCCAGAACGAGATCCGGATCGGCTCGGAGACCAATGCGCGAGCGCACGAGCTTACGAGACGCATCCTCTCGCAGCTTCGATCCGGCCCGTCGGCAATCCCGGGACGGTTCGAGGTCACGATGAAGGGTCGGACCGCGATCCTGAAAGGACGGGTCCCCCTGTATCTGCATCGGATCGAGGCGGGGGAAGCCGTCCTGTCCGTGCCGGGGGTCAGCTCCGTGGACAATCGTCTCGTCGTCGATCCCGGCCTCGTACAACCCGCGTCCGATTCCAAGCCTGACTGACGAATCGCGTCACTCCCCTGCCGGCGAGCCCCACGCCGCGCTCCGCTCCGGGTCCGCGACAGGAGCTCCCAACCCACGCTCCGTCATGGACTTCGACGCGGCGACTGCTAATTCCCGCTTACCCTTGCGAAGCGAGCGAAACGCCATAGATTATTGCGGTGAATTCGGCGCGGATCGCGGAGGGGATGCCTCGTGAAGAATGTGCTTAGGGCAGGCAGGGTGATTTCAGGAATGGCGATCGTGATGGCGCTCGGCGCCGGTGTCTCCTGGTCCGGCGGACCTGCGATGAGAGTGCAGACGACGGGGAGCCACCGTCCAGCCGGCAGACCCAATGCGAAGTGGATCTCTCTTTCCGCGATCGACAAGATCGCCCGCGGAGATCGGATTCTCTACCACGTCCAGATCATGAATCAGGGAGACCGAGCGGCGAAGATCCCGGTGGCCGTGGGACCTATTCCGCTCGGCACCGCCTACGTACCGGGCACCGCGACCCGGACGAAAAACGTCGACGTGCAATTCAGCATCGACGGAGGGAGGACCTTCTCTCCCTCACCCGCCGTCGCTCTCTCCAGCAAGGATGGCAAGCGTCGCATCCTTTCCGCTCCTCCCGAGCGCTATACGACCGTGCGATGGAGGTGGGACACCCCCCTTCCGGTGGGCGCCAAGGCCGTCGTCTCCTACCAGGTCCAAGTACGATAGCAGCTGTCTCGTGAGATCGTGGATTACTCGAAGAGATCGAGCTGCTGCTTTCCTCTCGGGAGGAGACGCAGGCGGCGGGTCTTCTCGGCGGTGGCGAATTTCTCTAAAGCGGCTTTGAGGTAGCGGTCGGTCTCGGGATCGCGCAGGGCCTGTGACAGAGCCACGGAGTCCATCGAAGAGAAGCGCTCCAGAGCCCCGATCTCCTTCAAGACCATCTCCAGCCCCTTCCAGCCCGTCTCTCCCGGACTGGGAAACCGCATCGCCTCCTCCTGGGTCAGGCGGATCTCGTGCTTCGTTCCGGCGAGCACCGTTACTTTCTCCTTCTCCAGCATTGCCAGGACGGCCTCGCGCGCCAGGCCCAGCTCCTTCTCGAGGGTGGCTTTTCTCGATTCGAGCTCCGCGAATCGGTCCACCAGCCGCACCCCCGAGTCCTTGAGGTACTCGTTCTCGGGAAGAGGCGCGACCTTCACCCGGTGCTTCCAGAGCGGACAGATCTCCTGATAGTCGCACCAGCGGCACAGCGCGCTTTCGGTGGGTGGAAACTCCTGCGTGGCCTCGATCCGCTGGATCAGATCCACCGTGCGGGCTTTCATGCCTTCCAGCGCGTCCGGGCTGCGGGCCGAGCGCAGCTCCTGATTGAAGGCCAGATAGTGCCAGACGAGCCGCACGTCCTTCGCGTCGGAGAACTTGGCCTGGACTCCAAGCTGATAGAGCGGAAGCTGCCGGTCGTTCTTGAGATCTTCGGCCGACGGAAGCGAGTTTCCCGTCTTGTAGTCGTGAACCTCGTAGGTCCCCGCGCCCACGCGGACGATCCGGTCCACGTACCCTTCCATCCGATACTTGCCTGCGGGGTCCAAGGGAATGCCGACCTTCTCCTCCAGACCCAGCGTCACGCCGTCCTTGAAAGGATCGTAGGTCTTGTAGAAATCGACGATGCAGCGCTCGCCCACCTTGCGGTAGTGATCGGCCGCATACTCCTTCTTCACGATCCGGATCTTCTCCGAATAGCCGCTTTCCCAGCTGCGGTGATACAGCGAGGTCAGATCTTCCAGGGAAGGCTTCTTCTCCATCTGGAGATCCCGGTAGAGCTTGTCCAGCGCTTCATGGACCCGATTCCCCATGAACGCCTCGATTCCCTGGACGTCACGGCGGATGCGATCGACGTAGCGGTATTTGTACTGCAGCCTGCACTTCTCGAACGAGGAGAGCCGGGAGTGAGAGTAGATCGAAGAGATAGGCATTCGAGCTCCGAAATCCGCCGGCAGAATAGCCGAGGGTCGGGTCCGACGCAAGAGAGAAGATACCGATCCGTCCCAACGCAGCTCGGGGTGGCTTCTCCTCGCTCCGCGTCGCGCTGCGTTGAAGGGGGCGACGCTGCCGCTCCGGCCTCGTGCAAGAGGAGTCGACCACTCGGCCTCCGACGGCCGCTGCGGAGAACCACCCACGGGCTGCCGTTGGGACGGGGCGGAGGCAGGGCGCCATCGCTCGAGAGATCCGGTCAAGAGGCAGATGACTTGGGTTCGGTGCGGACGCGGGGGCCTTCGCGCCGCAGGGCGAGAGACGCTCTGGTGGCATCGACCGCGCGGATCAGCACGTAGTCGGTGTCAAAGGTGGAGAGGGCGAAGAGGCTGATCCCGGCGCGCGCCAAAGGATTCACCAGGGAGGCGAGGACTCCGACCGCGGAGAAGTCGATGGGCCCCTTCAGGCGAAAGGCCTTCCATTCCTTCTCGCAGCGCACCTCGGGAGGAACCGCTTCCTGGGAGCAGACGAGGCTCAGCTCGTCCGGAGTGCGCGTCGCGGAAAAGAAAGGGCCCTTGCGGGCCCATGCAGGGATTTTCGAGTTGGGATCGAGACGGCACACGGCGAAGCTGCACGCAGGAGAGTCAGCTCCACACGGCGATTACGCTCCCGCTCGATCGTCCTTCTTGAGCGAGCACTTGTATCCCGCCTTTTGGACCGCTTTCA